>JANNEZ010000042.1:0-10010 GCA_031379255.1 Rhodoferax sp.
GCTGGAAGAAGTAGTGGGTGCTGTTTTCGGTTTCGGGCGTGACGGTCTGGCAACTGTGCAATTCAACTTCGCCGGTATCAACCTGGTTGTTTTTGCTCGGACGGCCGCCAGATTTCATCAGCAGCGTGCCGGGCAGCAGAAAGTCGTAGTCCCACCAGCGTTCAATCGCGCCCTCGAACACATGGATGCGCTGGTAAGACGGGGGCGCAGGCACTTCGGGCACGTAACGCTGCACGCGCAGGCCCCGCTGTCCGGGCGCAGTGACCTCGCTCACTTCCGCGCGGGCCTGGGCGATGGCTGTGGAGCCTCCCAGGGTTTTTTCATGCACGTAGCTGAGGTGCGAAAAATCCAGCAGGTTGTCGCAGATCAGCAGGTAGTTGGTGTCATAGTGCATGTAACCGGGGTCGTTGCGCCAGTCAGGGCTGTCGCAGGAATAGTTGTCTGGCAGCAAGGCCCGATCAGCCTTCTCTGGCTCGCCCATCCAGACAAACACCCATTTGTTCTTCGCAACGACCGGGTACTGCTTGACGCAGGCCTTGGCAGGCGCCTTGTCCATGCCAGGCACTTCAATGCACTGCCCCTGCGGGTTGAACAGCAGGCCGTGGTAGCCGCAGCGCAGGTTGTCCCCTTCAACGCGCCCTTTGGACAACGGCGCGCCACGGTGGCAACAGCGGTCGGCCAAGGCCACAAACCCGTTGCCAGAGCCTGTGTTGGCGCGATAGACCACGATGGGTTCGCCCAGCACCGTGCGCGTGAATATCTTTCCGTTGGCCTGCCCGGACGGAATTTCGTGATCCCAGGCGATCACATACCAGCAGTTTCTGACGAACATGTGCGTATCTCCTCAAATGTGGTGTTCAGTGCGGTGAATAAGCGGGGTGGCTAAGTAGGATGGGGGGTGCGTATCGGCCTGGCGAGTGAATCTGCAATGAAATCCTGCGTGGCCAGCTCGACCGCTGGCAGGTTTTCGTGCAGGCGTTTCAGCAAAGCAATCAGCGTTTCCTGCTCGTCCGGGCTCAGCACTTGCAGCAGCGCCCGCTCGCGCGCCAGTGCAATGCCGAGAATCTGGTCGTGGATATGGCGCCCATGCAGGGTCAGGCTGGCCAAGCGGATGCGCCCGTCGGCAGGGTCAAGCTCCAGCGCGATCAGTTTCTTGGCAACCATTTGCTTGAAACAGCGGCTCACCGAGGCTTTGTCCATGCCGATGATCTGGCTGACCTGCTGCGCACTCACCGTTTCGTGCACGGCCAGCAGCACCATGCAACGCCACACTTCGGCGCCTACCCCAAACAAGTTGAGGTAGTTCTGCGAAGCCCCACGCGTGAGTTTGTTGGCAATCCAGACAAAGTAGGCTGGCACATACCGTTCCAGATCAATGACGGAAGGCGGCAATGGAGCCGGGTCGCCACCGGCTTCGTTGCTGGCGTTTGCGGGTTCGCGCGGCGCGCCGACCAATGCGCGCGGCGCTTTTCGGGCCAATGAGGTATTTGTATGGGGCATCGGGCCAACTCCAATTAGTTGATTATTCAACTAATTGATTGTTCAACTAAATTAACTGAGGACGTATTGGTATTTACCCGGATTCATGGGGGGCGCAAAAAAGGCTCCTTCGGGAGCCTTTTCAATTTCAGTGTAGGCTAGCCCCATGAGCCAAACAAGCCGGGACATGGCAGCCACTGCACCTGAACTGCTGCTGTATTTTGAAGACGAACACGACAGCGCAACCCGGATCGCCACCGCCGCCGGCATGCCGCTGGCCCCCATCAGCTGCCACCACTTTCCGGATGGCGAACTCAAGCTGCGCCTGCCCGACCCGCTGCCCCGGCGGGTGACGGTGCTGCGCACGCTGGACCAGCCCAATGAAAAACTGCTGGCCCTGCTGCTGGTGGCGCGCACCGCACGACAGCTCGGCGCGGCCCACCTCACGCTGGTGGCGCCCTACCTCGCTTACATGCGGCAAGACATGGCCTTTGCGCCTGGCGAAGCTGTCAGCCAGCGCATCGTCGGCGGTTTTCTGGCAGATCTGTTTGACGCCGTCATCACGGTAGACCCGCACCTGCACCGCGTGGCCACGCTGCACGAGGCTGTGCCGGTGCCAGACGCCATCGTGCTCAGTGGCGCGCCGCTGCTGTCTGACCTGATCGCCACGCATCACCCGCGCCCGCTGCTGGTGGGGCCGGATGAAGAATCGGCCCAGTGGATAGCCCAGGCCGCTGCGCGCCATGGCTTCGACTGCGCGGTGTGCCGCAAGACCCGGCACGGCGACCGTTCAGTGGTGGTGGAGTTGCCGGCAAAGACGCAGGCCGCCGGGCGCGCCGTGGTGCTGCTGGACGATGTGGCCAGCAGCGGCCACACGCTGGCCAACGCCGCCCGCCAGTTGATGGCTGCGGGCGCCGCCACGGTCGACGTAGCCGTGACCCACGCGCTGTTTGCCGATGGCGCAGTAGACCTCATCAAGGCGGCGGGCGTCTCCCGCATCTGGAGCACCGACTGCATTCCCCACGCCAGCAACGCCGTGCGCATGGCCCCACTGATCGCCGCGGCGCTGGCTGGTTTGACCCCACTTCCCGACGAACTTCCCGCAGCATCATGAAATCACCCCACCCCCTCACTGAACGCACATTGGCCGACGCCTGGGCCGACCTCAAGGCCCACGCCGACGTCGGCCTGCCGCTGCAGGCCGATGCGTATCGCCTGGCCTTTGCCGACCCCGAATTTTTGATGCGCCGCGAAACCCGGGGCATCCGCTTCCAGCTGGAAATGCTCAAGCCCGACCTCGACCAGGCCGCGCAGGGCATCGACAACACCATCGTGGTCTTTGGCAGCGCGCGTTTTCCGGCGCCGGAAGTTGCCGACGCGGCGCTGCGGGCGGCGCAGTCGGGCGGCGACGCCCAAGCCATCGCGCTGGCCGAACGCGGCCTGCGCAACGCGCGGCATTACGAGCAGGCCCGCCTGTTTGCCCGGCTGGTTGCGGCGCACAGCGAACGGGTGCCCAAGGCCGAGCGCATGTTCATCTGCACCGGCGGCGGCCCCGGCATCATGGAGGCCGCCAACCGTGGCGCGCACGAAATGGGCGCGCTCACGGTGGGCCTCTCGATCGCGCTGCCGCGCGAGGAAAGCCACAACCCCTATGTCAGCCCGGCTTTGAGCTTCAAGTTCCACTACTTTGCGCTGCGCAAAATGCATTTCATGATGCGGGCCAAAGCTCTGGTCGCTTTCCCTGGCGGTTTTGGCACGCTCGACGAGCTCTTTGAAATCATCACGCTGGTGCAAACCCGCAAAGCCGCGCCGGTGCCCATCGTGTTGTTTGGTTCAGACTACTGGAAACGCCTGTTGAACCTGCAGGTGCTGGTGGATGAAGGCGCCATTTCCCCCGAAGACCTGGATTTGATCCGTTATGCGGACACGCCAGAGGCCGCCTGGCAGGTCATCTGCAATTTTTACGCGCTGTAGTTTTTACGCCCTGCCGCGCTGCGCAGCAGGCAGGCGCTGCGGCATCAGGCGCGGCCCAGCGGCTCATTGAGCGTCGCGCAGTGCATCCCCCCGCCAAACCAGTGGGTGTGGCCGGCATCCATGAACTGCACGCGGCGTCCGGGGAACGCCGACTCGAAAATCCGGCGCACCTGGTCCTGGCGCGCAGGCGCGGTGCCATGCGGCACATAGTCAGGCAGCAACACCAGCTTGTTGGCCACCACAAAATTCAGGTAGCTGCTGGTCGCCACCTGTCGCACGGTGTCACCGTTGCGGCGCCCTTCGCTGGCTGCAAATGAAGCCGCCGACCACTGGTCCGAATGGGCAATGTCGGCATCGGCCGCCAAAACAACCGGGCGTTCGATCGTTTTGGGCAGCGGCACCTTCACCACCCGCAAGGGCTTGCCATCCTGGTCCTTGCTGGCCACCAGCACATCGTGGTTTGCCCGCATCCGGGCCTGGTTGAGCCGAGCGACCGGGTGGCTGCGCGCCTCCGCGTCATCCGCCCAGGCCAGCAGCACCGTACGCGGATCGGCAAAGCGCACAAACTCGTCGGTATGGCCGCCGGTGCCCCAACCCACGTAGGGCCCGGCAATCGTGCCCCGGTGCAGCGGGTCGTGGGCCAGCCCGTACGGCAGCCAGATGACTTTGCGCACGCCCGGCAGCCGCTTTATTTCAGACTCAATGGCCTCATGTGTCAGCCGCGGGTTGCGGGCTCGCCAAAGGGCGCTGTTGGCGATCAGCAAACCCTGCCCGTTGGATTCGACCCCGCCACCTTCCATCGCCAGGCTCGATTGGAAGCTGGCCCACCCGTGCTGGCCGGCCAGCCAGCGGTCAAGCTCCCCGACACCCGATTCGTCGGGGCGCTCGCAACCACTGGTGCGGCTGCTGGGGCGGCTGCTGGCGCTCCGGGCGCTCCTGGCCTGCAGGGTGCGGCGGCACCACTGGGCCCAGCCGTAGTAGGTCCATTTGAAGTCAACAATGAAGGGCTTGTCTTCACCATCCAGGCCAAACACGGCGGCGTCCCGCACAAAAAAAGGCGCTCTGGCATCTTGCACAAACTGGATTTGGCCGGCGTTGAGTCCGCGCCGTTGCAACAAGGCCCAGGCATCCGCTTGCGCCGCAGCATCCCGCACCAGCATCTTGATGCGCACATACGGCGCCAAGGCTTCAACCAGATGGGCGGTGAGGTCCTCGTGCCCGGCGTCATAACCCAGCCAGACGGCAGCGGTGGCGTCAAAATCTGCCGCCAGGCGCGCTCCGGCAACAGCCGGCGCATTGGCCGTGGCAAGCCGCCCGGCGGCAAGCAGGAGCAGGCCCGCGCCCGCAGCTTGCAGACAAACGCGCCGGGCATTCAGGAAGTGGCCTGAAATTGACATGGCGCCAGTATCTGGCGCTTTGGCAATTTTTGCCGGCGGCCCTCCATTTCAGGTGTTTGCAAATGCTTCCGGCCAGGAGACACCATCGGGAAGGCCAGTTGGGGAAACAAGCATTTTGCTATACTATATATAGCAATAAAATCATATTTAACGAGACTTCAGCGCCAAAAACGATCAAAAATCGGGGCATTCGAGATTTTTCACCCATTTGTTAATACGGGTGTTAACTTTAACCAATTTCAATGTGAAATTCACGGCCCCAGCGCCACCGGCGGGCTTTTAAGGCTGTCGTGGCGCCGCCAGACCTGCTCGCGGCAGATGAACAACACGCAACCTTCCACCAGCAGAGTGTTTGCGCTTTTAAGGCGCATCGTCGCTTTGTAGGTCTGGCCGTCTTCCGGGTTGTAGATGTTGCCGCGATAGACGGGGCTTGCGCCCTGCCCTGCCTTGTCGCCTTGATGCGCTTTGTCGCCCTGTTCCAGCTTCATGCCGCTGATGATGCGCTGGCCCGCCAGCGGGCGTTTGTCGGACGCGCCGCCGGGCGTGTCGTCCCAAGCCCAGACGATGCTGCCGCAGAGTTTGTCGTCACAGGGAGAGAGCTTGACGCGGGCACTGAAGGCTGGCGTCCACCATTCGTCCTGAACGGTTTGGGCGTGAGCGCCTGGCGTCAATGCGACAACAGCCAGACACAGCGCAATAGCGGATTCGAATATTGTTTTCATGACCAGGATTCCTCCGTTTCACAGCTGCGCGGCTGCGGGATTTTTGCTGTCATGGGGTTTGTCGCGGCCCAAAAACCGCCAGTCGCCGTTGTCAATATAGGCGTGGTCTTCCGTGCCCATCCAGCGGTCCCACCAGGTGAAGTACAGGCCAAAGTTGCCGCGTGCGCCGCTGTGGTGGAAGTGGTGGTGCGAGTTGGTCAGCAGCCAGCGCAGCGGGCCGCGCGTGGCCGCCTTCCAGGGCATCAGCTCATAGGCGCTGTGGCCCGCCACATTGCGCACAATCATCCAGGTGGTGAAGGCAAACAGAACCAGATCATGCATGGGCACGGTGTGAACCATGATGATGAAAAACAGCGCCTGCAGCAGCGCCTCCACCGGATGGAAGCTGTAGGCGGCCCAGGGCGTGGGATGCACCGACTGGTGGTGAGTGCTGTGGAACCGGGCGAACCACCAGGGGCGGTGCAGCAAGCGGTGAGTCCAGTAAAACCAGGCGTCGTGCAACGCGATGATGAGGGCCAGGCTGGCCCACCACCAGGCCCATCCCCGCTCGGCGGCATTGTCGTAAATCTGCGTGAAACCCAGGCGGTGCATGGCAAAAATGAAAAGTCCGGTGCTGGCAAACAGCACGACCGTAGACAGTGAATGTATAAATTCGCGCCACATTTGCCCGGGTTTAGGCCCTAGGCTGGCAATGCGCCGCCCCGCCAGGGCTTTGCCAAAAACCCGCCAAACCAGCAGGTACACTGCGGCGGCGGTGATGAAATACCGCAAAAAGTCCGCCAGCAAAATGCCTGCAAAAGCAGGCGGCAATTGGGGCAAAAGTTCAGTCAAGCTCATGATTTCCCATCCATTTCTTGCAAAACACGGCCCGGATTGGCGGTGTGCGGAAATGTTAGGAAGGAGGGCGTTTTAGTTCTCGCCGATAAGTCGGCAAGGCTGGCCGATTTGTCGGCATCACTGGCTGAATTGTCGAATTAGGGCCTGTTCACACTGTTTTCAGGAGATGCGTTGCGAGTCAAAAAGCCCATGCGCAAGGCGCAAGCCTTGCCGTCGTCCCGCGCCTTGATTGGCGCTTTTCCTGCCTCGTTCGCACTCCTGAAAACAGTGTGAACAGGCCCTAACCTGCCGGGCGCCCGGGTTGGCGCAGAAATTCAGCGTGGATCCGGAACAAAGGGCCGCAACAAAAGCCGGCCCCAAGTTTGATCCACTTCACCCTCCACCCCCAGGCGCATGCCTGGCGTTCGCGGCGTGCGACGGGCGCTGCCAAAGAGGCGATCCCACACCGACAAGAGGGTGGCGTAACTGGAATCGGTGTCCGCCCGCACGGCGTGGTGGTGCACCCAATGGATGGATGGCGTGACGACAAACCATGACAGCGCCCGGTGCAATCGCGCGGGCAGCTTCAGGTTGGAGTGGTGAAAGATGGCGAACAACGCCACAGCCACCTCGAACACCAGGACGCTGCTCAAAGGCAGCGCCAGCGCCACCATCACCAGCGCCCGCAAAACGCTGGAGAGAAACACCTCGCCGGCATGAAACCGCAGGGCGGTGGTGGCGTCAAGCTGCTGGTCGAGGTGGTGAACCTGGTGGAAGCGCCACAAGAACGGCAACACGTGGTTGGCACGGTGCCAGGCATACAGCCACAAGTCCAAAAGGACGATGTCCAGCGCCAAACCGCCCAGGCCCTGCAACGCGGCAGGCCGCCAAGCGGGCGCCGTGGAAGCTGCGAAGACAGTAATCGGCACCACGACTGTTGCCGCCAAGACTGCGTTCAGCGCGGCAAGCCCCAGGTTCCTGCACCATCGCCGCCAATGCGGGCTTCCCCATCCGGCAGGCGCGAACGGCAAAAGTTGTCCGGCCAGAAGAAAAACGATCAGCGCCGCGCCTACGATTCTTCCTTTGTGCTGAATGAGGAAGTCAATGGTTGGCATTGTTGACAGTTTGCGCCTGTGAGAGCAAAACTCAAGGCCGCATCCTCGCTCAAGTCATTTTTTCTGCGCCCGAAACTCGCTCGGCGTGACTCCCTTGATGTGTTTGAATGCCCGGTTGAAGGGCCCAATGGAGCCATACCCGACATCCAGCGCGATGCTCAAAATCGGCAAATCCTGGGCCAGCAGGCGCTGCCCAGCCTCGTCCACGCGGTAGTGGTGCAGAAAATCATTGAAATTGCGGTAACCCAAATTCTGGTTGATGACTTCGCGCAATTGCACGGGTGTGGCTTCAAGCTGCTCGGCCAGTTGCGCCAGGGTGAGGCCTTCCCGTGAGTAGGCGCGCTGGCTGCCCATGGCGTTCAACAGGCGATCTCGCAGCGCGGCTTTGCGGTCGAGCGCGGGGGGCGGCGGCGTTAAATCCTGCGCCGCTGGATTCGGCGCGGGTACGCCATAAGCGGGAGGAGCGGCCGACCCCAGCCACTCGTGCAGCGGATGGCGGGCGTTGACTACGGCGAGCATCCCGGTCAGGCCAACAATGCCCGCCAGATTCAGCACTTCGAGCCACCGCGGAGGCGCTCCGGTGGCAAACAACAACTCAAACGCCAAGACCAGGAGGACATACACGCCCATGCCGCCCGCGACCCACAGGCGCAACAACCGGCGGCTTGAAACCAGGTCGCTGCGCCAGTCCTTGAGAATCGTCCACAAGGCGGCGACAGCAATTCCAATCAGCAGAATTTTGTGCCCGATCCCGACCGCCAGCCCACCCACGCCAGCCACTGCCAGCATGCCCAGCGCCAAAGCCAGCGCCATCAGCCCGCTGATGCGGGCAGTCCAGGCGAATTCGTCGTCAAAGACGACTTGCATGGCCACCCACAACAGCGGAGCGGACATCAGGCACAAAGCCAACGCGGGCAGCTTGATCGCCCAGGGGAAGCTGGAAAAATCGGGCCGGGAACACAACAAATACGCCAACACCGACGCCACAAAGGCCGCCATCGCCCAGCGGTGCGGGCCCGGCAAACGGCTGCCAAAAATAAGCGCCAGATGGAACAGCAACAATGCCGCTGCGGCGCCCCGAAGCAGCAGGTCAATGGAGGCAAGGGTCACGTCCATTGCGGCGGCCTTAAAGCGCGGGCACAGCCGGGCGCAGCCGCCAGGCCGGCCGGGCGCCCGCGCCGACAGCTGCCGCCACCACCCAGAACACCGCCGAGACGCCCACCACGGCGCCGGCCGTGCCAAACAGGATCGGCATCACCACGCTGCTGGCGTTGATCACCATCAGGCGCAGGCCCAGCGCCTCGCCGTGGCGCGCTTCGGGCGTGATCTGGTGCAGCGTGCTCATCACCATCGGCTGCACCGAGCCCAGCGCCAGGCCGAGCAGTATCGAACACAGGCCCATTGCCAGCGGCGTGGTCAGAAACGGGTAAACCATAAACAGCACGCTGGTGGTCAGCATGGCGCCGGCGAGCACGGCCCACTCGCGGATGCGTGAGGCCACTAGCGGCAGCAGCACCCGCACCACGGTGGCGGCAACCGCGAAAACGCCCAAAATCGCGCCGATCACCGAGGCGCTGAAGCCGCGCTCGTGGCCGATGATGGGCAACACAAAGGTGTGCACGTCCCAGCAGGAGGAAAGCAGCCAGTTGACCGCCATCATGCGGCGCATCAGCGGGTCGCGAAGCAGATCGAAAGCGCTCAAGGCACCGCCTTTGGCCGCCTCATCCCGCACCACGGGCGGCAACTCCACCGTTCGGCGCACCCAAAACCAGGCCAACAGCGGCAGCATCGCCATCAGGAAAAACGCTCCCCGGAAACCGTTGAGGTCGGCCGCTTGACCACCCAGCCACACGCCCACATGGTCGATCAGCAGACCGGCTGTGAACGGCCCGAGAAAATTTGACACAGCCGGGCCAATCGCCAGCCAGCTGAAGACTTTTTTCAGCTCTACGGCGTCGCCCGCCGCGCGGCCCACGTGCCGCTGCATGGCGATGGAGGCCACGCCCGTGGCGCCGCCAGTCATCATCGCGCTCAGGCACATCACCGGGAAAAGCGGGAACAGCAGCGAGAGTGAGGCCCCGCAGACTGCCGCCACCACCGCCAGTCCGACGGGCTTCTTCAAACCATTGCGGTCCACGTAACGCCCGGCAGGCAGTGACAAGAACACCTGAGTCAAGGCAAAGAGCGCCAGCAGCACACCGACCGCCAGCGGGCTGTAGCCCTGGTGCAGCGCCAAGAGGGGCGCTGCCATGCGCATGCCGGCCATACAGGCGTGCAGACATACGTGGCCGGCGATCAAACGCGCCAGGGCGCGGCGCGAGGTTCTCGGGATGGGCGGTGATCCGGACACCGGCTCAGCCTTCGTCAGGCTCCTTGTCGGACGCCTTGTCCACGGGCAAAAGCGCCCGTGCGGCGGCATCGGGCAGGGTTTCAACCTGGCGCAGGGCGCGGTCCATCGCGCGGCTGCGGGTCTCGGCGCTGTCAATCGTGTTGAGCACGGACTGCGC
>JANNEZ010000045.1:0-4958 GCA_031379255.1 Rhodoferax sp.
TGATCATCGACCCGGTGGACGACCAGCTCGAACGCGACCTGGCCACCTTGCGCCAATACGGCCTGAAACTCGCCTGGACCGTCGAAACCCACGCCCACGCCGACCACATCACCAGCGCCGGACTGCTGGCCGAACACGCCGGCGCAAAGACCGCCGCGCCGTCGGGTTGCGGCATCACCACTGCGTTGATGCAGCTGAAAGATGGCGACACGCTGGCTTTTGGCCATCAGCGCATTGAAGCTTTGCACACGCCCGGCCACACCGAAGGCAGCATGTGTTTCCTGTGGCGGCCACAGCCTGGCGGGTCAGCGCAAGGGCACGTGTTCACGGGCGACACCTTGCTCATCAACGGCTGCGGCCGCACCGATTTTCAGTCCGGCAGCGGCGAGGCGCTGTACCGCAGCATCACCCGGCGCCTGTTCACACTGCCCGATGCCACGACGGTCTGGCCAGGTCACGATTACAAGGGCCAAACGCAGTCAACCATCGGGCATGAAAAAACCCACAATGCCCGCATCGCCGGCAAAACAGAACCCGAATTTGTCGCCTTGATGAACAACCTGAATCTGCCCAAACCCAAACGAATCGAGGAAGCCGTGCCCGCCAACCAGACTTCAGGCCTGCGCCACGATGCCGATGGCGCCACCGCCGGCAACTCATTGCCGCCCGATCAGCCGCGCCCGGCGCAGGGTTACGCGGGTGACGTCTCGCCCGAGCTGGCCTGGGCCTGGGTGCAGGGCGGGCGGGCGGTGCTGGTGGACGTGCGCTCGGACGCTGAACGCGAATGGGTCGGCTTCGTTCCCGGCGCGGTCAGCCTGGCCTGGAAGCAATGGCCCGGCATGGCGCTCAACGTGTCGTTTGACGCAGGCGTGGTCGCGGCCGTTCCTGCGGGTCAAAAGGCCGTGCTGTTGTGCCGCAGCGGCGTGCGTTCGATTGCCGCCGCCAAACGCGCCACCGAGCTGGGCTTGCAGGCGTACAACATCCTTGAGGGTTTTGAAGGCGACCCGGACGGCGCGGCACACCGCGGGCAAAAAGGCGGCTGGCGTTACCGTGGATTGCCGTGGCGGCAAAATTGAAGCCCTAAAACCGGACATCACAAAAACCTTAAATTTGTTTGTTTTGCATCTTGAATTATTTATGATTTATAAATAGACAAAAATAGTACTAAATATATAGCAAAAAATTTAATAATTACGTGACTTAATAGCCATTATATTCAATACTTTTATGATTTTTAATTTATTGTTAATATGAGTGTTAACAATCGGCAAATTCCTCACTCACGCCCCGGCCGGTCTGCGCGCCAGCACCGCCTGCGCCGCCTGTTCATAAGCCCGCGCGAGCTGCAGCACGGCCGCATCGCCCTGCGGTTTGCCAATGATCTGCAGCCCCATCGGCAAACCGTGCTCATTGAAGCCGGCCGGAACGCTGATACACGGCAACCCGGCGAAGGTGGCGTAAATCGTCACCTCCATCCAGCGGTGGTAGGTGTCCATGGCGCGCCTGTCTTTGGCGGTTTTGATCTCCTGGGGCCAGCGCAGGGCTGCATCAAACGGCCAGACCTGCGCCGTCGGGAGCGCCAGAAAATCGTGCGTTTGGAGCAACTGGCAAAGCTGCCAGTAATACGTCGTGCGGTAGACACTGGCGGCCATCAATTGGCTGCCCGTGAGGGCAACGGATTGGTCGTGCTCCCACAGCGCCTCGGGCTTGATCAAAGCACGGTTTTCGGGCTTTTTCAGGAACGGCGCGACGCGGTTGCCCTGCATCGCACGGCGCCACACCAGCCAGTTGCGCCAAACCTCCTCGGGTGGCAAACCCAGTGACGTGGGCGCAACATGGCATCCCAATTCTTCAAAACGTTTCAACGCCCCTTCACAGACGGCCAAAACACCGTCTTCCATCGCGAGGTAGCCGCCCAGATCGCCAAGCCAGCCAATGCGCGCGCCTTTGGCTTGAAAACCGCCGCCTGCTTCCGCGGGCAAGGCACGCTGTGCGATGGACAGCGGCGAGCGCGCATCGTAGCCAGACTGGATCTCGAGCAGGCGTGCCAGGTCTTCCACCGTGCGCGCCATGGGCCCTTCGGTGCCGAGCTGGCTGATGAAGGCATCGGTTACGGGCCACATCGGCACGCGCCCTTGGCTCGGGCGAAAACCAAACACATTGGTCCAGCCAGCCGGGTTGCGCAGGCTGCCCATGAAGTCCGAGCCGTCGGCCACCGGCAACATGCGGGTGGCCAGCGCCACGGCCGCGCCGCCACTGCTGCCGCCGGCCGTTTTGCCCAAATCATAAGGATTGCGCGTCACCCCGAACACCTCGTTGAAAGTGTGCGAACCCATGCCGAATTCGGGCACATTGGTTTTGCCGATGACGATGCAGCCCGCAGCCTTCATGCGCTGCGCCATCAGCCCGTCTTCTTTGGGCACAAAATCGCGCATCAGCGGCGAGCCCATGGTGTTGGGAATGCCGGCCGCGTTGGACAAATCCTTGATCGCCTGTGGCATGCCGTGCATCCAGCCCATGGATTCACCCCGCGCCAGTTGCGCATCGCGGGCATCGGCCTGGGCCAGCAATCCGGCTTCGTCCCGCAGGCTGACAATGGCGTTCACCGCCGGGTTGACCTCGCCAATGCGCCGCAAATAGGCCTGCATCACCTCGCGGCAGGACACCTGGCGGGCGTGTATCGCCAGCGAGAGCTGGTGGGCGCTCCAGCCGGTGATGGCGGCACTGGCGGGCGCGGATACGATGCTGCGGGTTGAATTCATGGGGTGGCCAGTCTCGTCCAGACTGTCTCGTTAATAATGTGGCGCGCCCATCGATGGCGCGCAAACAGCAAACATACCATGACGTTCCTCGCGTTGGACATCGGAAACACCCGCCTCAAGTGGGCCCACTATGCGTCAGCCGAGCCGGGCGCGCAGCTATTGGATCAGGGCGCCGAGTTCCTTGAAAACATCGACAAACTGGCGGAGGGGCCGTGGGCCAGCTTGCCAACGCCTGAGCGCATGCTGGGTTGTGTGGTCGCGGGCGATGGCATCCGCATGCGCGTGCAGGAGCAGATCGAGCAGATGGACAAGTGGAACGTCTCGCCCAATTGGGTGGTGGCTAGCGAGTATGAAGCCGGTTTGACAAACGGTTATGACTTTCCCTCGCGGCTCGGCGCCGACCGCTGGGTCGCCATGATTGGCGCCTGGCACCGCATGAAAGCGCAAATCTGCCAGCCAGGATCGGCAACCGGCCACAACCGCCCGCTGGTGGTGACCATGGTGGGCACTGCCGTGACCGTGGAGGCCATAGACATGACCGGGAAATTCATGGGCGGCTTCATCTTGCCAGGCCACGGCATCATGCTCAAGGCGCTGGAGTCCGGCACGGCGGGGCTGCACGTGCCGACCGGTGAAGTGGTGCCATTTCCCACCAACACCAGCGACGCGCTCACCAGTGGCGGCACTTACGCCATCGCCGGCGCCATCGAGCGCATGGTGCAGCATGTGCGCGACCACTGCCAGGCCGAGCCGCTGTGTTACATGACCGGCGGCGCCGGCTGGAAGATGGTGCCGGCGATGAATGCCAAATTCGAGCTGGTGGACAACCTGATTTTTGACGGCTTGCTGGAGATTGCTGCGGCAAGAGCCCGGGTTTAGGGCCCGAATTTGACGCGCCTTTGAATCAGCCCGCCGCCAGGCCGTCAACCGCCTGGAACATCGATTGCCTCGCCTGCGCGACGACCTGGCCCTTCCAGACGTCGGTGTTGGTGTAAAAAGCGTCAAGCATTTGCTGCTTGATCTGTTGCGCAAGCTCCACAGGCGCTTGCGGGTGAACGTTCAGCCAGTGTTCGCCGCGCAGGGCATACGAGACCTCCGTCATGGGCAAGGTGCCATATTCCATTGCGATGCCGGTGTATTCGGCGCGGGGACACTCCTGGTTGAGTGCCATCCACATCAGGCCCGTCAAAAATGCCGAGGTGGAGGAACCATCGTAAATCGACGTGACCGGTGTGGCGCCAGATCCCGTGCTTCCGCCCCACCAGGCCCGGGCGCGGGCGAGTGCCGCCGCGTCGTCGGCGCAGGCAAAGATGCGTTCGCCCAGGCCGCTGGGCCCCAGGCCCGTGTGCAAGTCGATCCACGCGATGTGCCGAGCCTGGGATGCGTGCTGCCGCAACACGCCGCGCAGGGTGCTGTTGCTCCAGGTGGGTGCCGTGCCCCCAAAAAAAATGCCTAGCGGGAACTCGTGCTGCCCGCGTGAAAAAGCCGCCTGAAACGCCGGCATGCCGCGGGTTTGAATGAAGGTTTCGAAGGCCGCCGTGTTTGCGCTGTCGGGCGGCCACTGTTTTGGAATCAACAGGTCGGCGATCTCCCGGTACCCTTCATTCACCGGCAGGGGTTTGGAAAAATCGTGGAAATTGCGGTTCAGGTCGACGTTTTCCTGCGTGGCGCGCCGGATGTGTGAAAAGCCGTACGGGTTCAGGGCATGGATGTACAACACGGCCACGCTGTTGCGCTGCGCATGTTCCAGCCAGTCGGCGTCGTGCGTGGCAAACACCTGCACGCCGCTGCCACAGTAACCTTCGTCGCCATGGCAGGCGCTGCTGACGATCAGGAGGTTTTCTGCGTCCAGCCGCCCGCTGCGCGCGACGTCCATCGCCAGAACTTCACCGTCGCGCCCCGGCATCGGGTGGACATGGGACTGGATGGCCAAACCCGCCGCTGCCGCGCCTTCCAGAAACTTGACGCGCGCTTCCCGGTAACTGGCGCTGAACGCCTCGGCTACCCCGATCATGCGGCGCGTTCTGGGGCAGGCTCCTTGAACCAGGCTTCCGCCAGTTGCACCCAGTAGGTGGCGCCCAATGGAATCAGCTCGTCATTGAAGTCGTAACTCGGGTTGTGCAACATGCAAGGGCCAACGCCGTGGCCCATGGCGCGGTGGCCGCCTTCGCCGTTGGCAATGAAACAATACGCGCC
>JANNEZ010000422.1:0-3942 GCA_031379255.1 Rhodoferax sp.
CTGGGGCGGCAAAAATCCCAATCTCGGGCCCCTCACACAAGCGCCGTTTTACGCCGTGCGCCTGTACCCGGGCGACATCGGCGCGTCCACGGGCTTGGTCACAGACGCCGGCGCGCGGGTTCTCAACGCGCAATCCGTGCCCATCGCCGGCCTGTATGCCGTGGGCAACGACATGAACTCGATCATGGGCGGCATCTACACCGCACCCGGCATCACCATCGGGCCGGCCCTGGTGTTTGCCTCACTCGCGGCTGCAGACGCGGTTGCGCGGGCAACCCCCTAATTACCGGTCCAGACAGGTTTGCGCTTCTCGCGAAAGGCCAATTGGCCTTCCTTCGCGTCATTGCTCAAGGTAAACAGCGCAATCTGGCTTTCGGTGAACGACATCGACTCCTCAAACGCCATTGACTCCACCTTTTTCATGGTGTACAAACCCCGGCGCAGTGCCGCAGGGGATTTGTCCAGCAGGCGCGCGAGCAACCACTGAAGTTTGGCGTCGACGTCATCGTCCACATAGTTCACCAGCTTGTATTCCAGCGCCTGGGCCGAGGTGATGGGTTCGCCGGTGAGGCACATTTCGGCCAGAATCCGGCGTGGAATGAGGTGCTGCAACACCGAGAGCACCTGCGCCGGAAACACGCCGACCTTCACTTCCGGCAGCCCGAAGATTGCGTGCCGGGCCGCCACCGCCATGTCGCACATCGAGAGCAGGCCAAAACCGCCCGCCATGCAGGCCCCGTTGACGCGGGCGATCAGCGGCACGTTGCTGGCCCGGGCCACACGCAGCAGTTGCGCCAGATGGCCCAGCGGTTCGGAATAGTCGGTGGTGAAGGCCTTGCCAGATTGCAGATCGGCGCCGGCGCAAAAGGCTTTGGCGCCGACGCCTGTGACGACGATGGCGCGCAGGCTGCGGTCGGTTTGCGCGTCGCTGATCGCCTTGGACATGCCGGCCAGCACGCTGTGGCTCATCGAGTTGCGGCGCTCTTCGCGGTTGATGGTGAGCCACAACACGGGCCCGCGTCTTTCAACCAACAATTCTTGTGCAGGCGTGACTTCTGGGTGGGGGCTGGTCATGGATTTCCTGAAGGGGCATGAAAATGCGATTGTGCACGTTGCAAGGTAGCATTCACCCCCATGGCAGACCCCACCCCGAGCCCGGCCGACGACACGCCCCCCAGCGTTGTTGTGCAAAACGCCGGTTCGGGCCGGCAGGCCGTCTTGCTGGGCCGCTGGACCAGCGCGCGTTTGGGTGACGGAAAAGGTTTTGCCTACCTGGAGGCGGAACTGGCCGGCGCCTGCCCCGGCAACGTGAATGCCTGCGGCTGGGACCTGCGCCATCTGATGGCGCTGGACCACACCGGCGCACAGATGTTGTGGAACGCCTGGGGCCGCCAGTGGCCGCTGGCCGTCCGCATCCTGCCGGACCAGCGCGCCTTGCTTGAGCGGGTGGCCCAATACACGGTGCCATGGCGCACGCCGACGGCCCGCACTGCGGTACAGGTTTTTCTGCGCTCGTTGTGGCAGCGTTTCCTGCGCCTGGGCGCGGGCTTGTGGATCCTGCTGGGGCACGCCCGTGAATTGGTCCGCCTGGTTGGGCAGTTGGCGCTTGATCTGGGGCGCTTGGCGCGCGCGCCGGCCACCGGCCCGTGGCGGGACATTTCGGGGCACCTGTATCGCATCGGCGCCACGGCGATGCCGATCACCGCGCTGGTCGGGTTCTTGATCGGTGTGGTGCTGGCTTACCTGATGTCGCAGCAACTGCGCCAGTTCGGCGCAGACGCCTTTATCGTTGATGTGCTGGGCATTTCGCTGATCCGGGAACTCGGGCCGGCACTTGCGGCGATCCTGGTTGCCGGGCGCTCCGGCTCGGCCATCACGGCGCAAATTGGCGTGATGCGGGTCACCGAGGAACTCGACGCCATGAAGGTTATGGGCATTCCCCTGGGTTACCGGCTGGTGATGCCGCGTGCCATCGCCATGGCCATCGCCATGCCGCTGATCGCCGTGTGGACCACGGTGTCTGCCCTGCTGGGCGGCATGTTGGCGGCGGACCTGGTGGTAGGCGTCACCCCGGCATTTTTCGTGATGGCGCTGCCCGACGCCGTGCAGGCCGCCAACCTCACGCTGGCGGTCGGCAAGTCGGTGGTGTTTGGCCTATTGATCGCCCTGATCGGTTGCCACTACGGCCTGCGCATCAAGCCCAACACGGAGAGCCTGGGCGAGGGAACCACCGCTTCGGTAGTGACTTCCATCACCATGGTGATTCTGGTCGACGCGCTGTTTGCCGTGGTCTTCAAAGACGTGGTGATATGAGCGCCGCCGCCGTGAAGGGCCGCCCCGAGCAAGGCACGGCCCCCCCGGGGGGCAGCGCAGTACACGAAGTGACAAGCGTGGGGGCTGCTGGCGCTCCGGTGGTGGATATCGTCGGCCTATGGTCGGTTTTTCGCACAGCCGGGGTGGACGCGGTGGTGCACAAAGACCTCAACCTGCGCATCGAAGCGGGGGAGTTGCTCTCGATCGTCGGCGGTTCGGGCAGCGGCAAAACCGTGCTGCTGCGCAAAATCCTCGGTCTTGACCGGGCCTCCCGTGGCGAGGTCACGGTGTTGGGAAAACCTGCCGCGCAAATGGGCGAGACCGGCGCCGCCAGCCGGGTCGGCATGTTGTTCCAGCATGGCGCCCTGTTCTCCGCGTTCAGCGTGCTGGACAACATCGCCTTCCCGTTGCGCGAGCTCAAAACCCTGCCGGAAAGCCTGATCCGGGACGCGGCGCTGGTCAAGCTGCAAATGGTGGGTCTCAAACCGTCCGACGCCGACAAAAAACCGGCCGATCTCTCGGGCGGCATGATCAAACGGGTGGCGCTCGCCCGCGCCCTCGTGATGGACCCGCCGCTGTTGTTGCTCGATGAGCCGACCGCCGGCCTTGACCCCGAGAGCGCCGACGCCTTTTGCGCCCTGCTGCGTTCGCTGCACAACGAGCTGGACCTCACCGTGGTGATGGTCACGCACGACCTGGACACACTTTTTGAACTCAGCACCCGGGTGGCCGTTCTGGCGGACAAACACGTCGTGGCCAGCGGCACGCCCAAAGAGGTGATTGGCTTCCCGCACCCCTTCGTCGAACACTTCTTTTTGGGCGAACGCGGCCAGCGCGCGATGGCCTCTTTGCCCGGTGTTGAAGCTCCGGTTTGACCGCTTGGTGTAAAAAGGCGAATTATGGAAAACAAATCACACGCCATGGCTGCAGGGGGTTTCGTGCTGCTGCTGGCGGCACTGACAGTGGCGCTGGCGCTGTGGCTCACCCGTGACTCATCGGCCCACATGAGCTTCGAGCTCAGCAGCCGCGAGCCGGTGACCGGTTTGCAGATGCAGGCGCCCGTGCGTTTTCGCGGCGTCAACGTCGGCAAAGTGGAATCGATCGGGTTCGATCCGGCGGTGCGCGGCAATGTGTTGATCCGCATCGCCACCGACGCCGGCGCGCCGATCACCCGCTCGACCTTCGGCACACTGGGTTTCCAGGGTGTGACCGGGCTCGCCTTTGTCCAGCTGGACGACAGTGGCGAGTCCAAGGAACTGCTGGTCTCCAGCGCCGAAGCGCCCGCGCGCATCCCGATGCGGGCCAGTTTGTTGTCCAAACTCTCCGACCAGGGCGCCAACATCCTGGTTCAACTGGAGGAAACCAGCCGCCGCGTCAACCTGCTGCTGGACGCCGAGCGCCAGAAAACCCTGTTTGCCGCGATTGAGGAGATCGGCAAAACCGCCCGCGACGTGAGCCAGTCGGCCAAAGGTTTCGGCCAGGCGGCCAGCGCGCTGCAGCAGTTCTCCAACAACGCCAACCGCGTCATGGACTTCCAGTTTGGCCCGGAAAAAATGAACCTGCCCAAACTGGTGGACGACATGACCGTGACCCTGAAAAACCTGCAGGGCGCGTCCGACCGAATTGGCG
>JANNEZ010000108.1:0-8040 GCA_031379255.1 Rhodoferax sp.
GCCGAATCCCGACGATTTCTGCGCCCGTGTCGCCGTGAGGCGACGCGGATCAGCGCAGCATGAGGAGCGGTTCGGCATCCCAACCCGCTCCTCATGGTGCGCTGATCCGCGCTGCCTGCCGGCAGCACGGGCGCAGAAATCGTCGGGATTCGGCATCCCCACCCGAAACCTCTTCGCTACAGGGTGCTTGATCGACTGCCGTTCAGCACCAACGGCATGGCGAAGCGGTGACGATGCGGTGTGCCGGATCCCGACGATTTCTGCGCCTGTGTCGCCGTCAGGCGACGCAGATCAGCGCACCATGAGGAGCGGTCCGGCACACTGCATCGGCACCCGTAGCGGCAGCGCAGAAACGCTGCGACGAAGCCACACCGAGCGCCTCAGCGAGAGGCGCTCACAGGCTTTCGCTTAAGCCAGACCGCCAGCGGCCACAACACGGCGGCGACGGTGAAAAACGCCAGCACGGCAGCTACCGGACGGCTGAAAAAGGGCAAGAGGCTGCCGTCGGACTTGATCAGCGAGGTGACAAAGTTCTGCTCCACCATGGTGCCCATCACCGCGCCCAGCACCAGCGCCGCCACCGGGTAGCCGTTTTTGTCCATGAAATAGCCGACCAAGCCGAAACTGGCGACAGTGAATACCAGTGCCAGGTTGTTGCCAGTGGCGAAGGAACCCACGGCACACAGCAACACGATCACCGGCATGATGAGGCTGCGCGGAACGTACAACACGTACCGCGCCGAGCGGATCATCATGAGGCCCAGCGGGATCATGATGATGTTGGCGATCAAAAACACGATGTACAGCGCGTACATGCTGGAGGCTTTTTCCGTGAACAGCGTAGGCCCCGGGTTCAGGCCTTTCATGTACAACACACCAATGGCAATGGCCGTGATGGTGTCGCCAGGAATGCCAAACAGCAGCGAGGGCACCCAGCCCGAGGCCAGGCTGGCGTTGTTGCTGGAGCCCGCTTCGATCAGGCCTTCGGGGTGGCCAGTGCCAAACTTTTCGGGTGTTTTGGAGAAACGCTTGGACATGGCGTAACTGATCCATGCCGCCATGTCGGCGCCAGCGCCGGGCAACACACCGATGATGATGCCGACGATGTTGCCGCGCACCTGCTGCTTGGGGTGCGACTTGGTCAAAGCCCATTGCCCTTTGAGGATGCTGCCGAATTTGCGCGGCGGCAAGACCGGGATGTCACTGGCTTTGTAGGCGCGCATGACCTCGGACACCGCGAACACCCCCACCAAAACCGGAATGATTTCAATGCCGCCCAGCAGATCTGCAATGCCAAAGGTGAAACGTTTGGCGCCGGCCGGGTTTTCAATGCCCACACAGGTGATCAGCAAGCCCAAAAACATGGCGGCGATGGCCTTGATGGGCGACGAGCGGGCCACCATGGTGGCGCACATCAGGCCCAACAGCGCCAGCCAGAAGTACTCAAACGTCGAAAACTGGAAAGCCATTTCGGCCAGCATCGGCGCCATCACAATCAGCGAAATGGTTCCGACGATGCCGCCGATGGCCGAAAACCACAGGCAAATGCCCAGGGCCAACTCGGGTTGGCCCTTCATCGTCATGGCAAAGGCTTCATCGGTGTAGGCGGCCGAAGCGGGCGTGCCGGGTATGCGCAACAGGCAGCCCGGGATGTCGCCCGAAAAAATCGCCATGGCCGACGCGGCGATGATGGCCGAAATGGCCGCGATGGGCGACATGTAAAAGGTAACCGGCACCAGCAGCGCGGTGGCCATGGTGGCCGACAAGCCTGGCAACGCGCCCACCACCAGGCCATAGATGGAGGCCAGCAGAATGGTCAGCATCACGTCCCACTGAAGAACCATCTGCAAACCAGCCATCAGGTCATTCATGATCCATCAAGCCCAGGGAAATTGCAGCAAACCTATGGGCAGGGGAACCCGCAGCAATTTGTAAAACACCAAATGCACAAAAGCGGGTGCCACCACCGCCAGGGCCACAGCCCATTTGGGCTTGGCGCCCTGCGTCCAGGCCAGTACCAGAATCATGAGAAAGGCTGTGATCCAGAAGCCGAGCTTTTCTGAAGCAAAGTAGTAAAAATACAAGGCAAAAGGCGGCGTGAGAACTTTCCAGCCACCTTGCAGAAAATCGGCAACCCAGCCGCGCCCGGGTTGCACCAGGGCCACATCGGCTACGTCGCCAGCTTCGGAGGTGACGATTTTTTCTTCTTCTTCAAAGGTGCGGCCAATGCCCAGCATGATCAGGATGCCGCATGCCACCAGCGCGCCCCCCACCACCATGGGAAACACATCGGGCCCGACCTGCTGGCCGGGCACGGGCGGCAACAGCGAGCCGCCGTAATACGCCAGCGCGCCGAGCACGATCAAGATCAAACCGGTGACCCGGTCAGAAACTTTCATCAACCGCCAAAAAAAGAGGCAAAAAGCAGGTGGCGGTCAGGTCACCAGTCCAGCCGATTTCATGGCCGCGCCCATGGCGGTGTCGGCATTGGCCATGAAGCTGGCAAAACCAGCCGGATCGGCCCATTTCACGCCGAAACCACGATTGGCCATGAAGTCGCGGAACTCTTTGGACTCGTTGGCTTTTTTGAGCGACACCACGATCTTGGCCGCAATGTCGGCTGGCAGGCCCTTCGGGGCCGCAATGCCGCGCCAGGCCCCGACGGAATAGTCAACCCCCGCGCCTTCCTTGAGTGTGGGCACATTGGCGAAAACCGGATTGCGTTCAGTGGCCATGATGGCCAGTGATTTGGCCTTGCCTGCTTCCACCAAAGCACGGGATTCAGGCAACGAGCAGGTCACCATGTCGATTCCGTTGGCGGCCAGGTCTTGCATGGCCGGGCCAGCCCCGTTGGAAGGCACCCAGGCCACGTGGTTGGGTTTGAGCCCCATGGCCTGCAGCCAGCCGATCAAGGCCAGGTGCCAAATGCCGCCCTGCCCCGTGCCTGAGGCCTTGAATTTGCCGACAGGCGAAGCCTTGATGGCGTCCGCTAGGGCCTTGATATTGGCATAGGGCGACGTGGAACTGACCGTGACACCGGGCGGGTCTTCGTTCATCAGGGCCAGCGGGGTGTAGCTGGTGGGGTTGAGCTCGGTGAGTTTTTGCCAATGCATCATGGCGATCTCGACGGTGATCATTCCCAGCGTGTAGCCGTCAGCCGGCGCCGTGGCAATGGCCGAATGTCCCACCACCCCAGAGCCGCCCGTGCGGTTGACCACATTGAACGGCTGCCCCAAATCTTTTTCGAGCAGATTGGCGATGATGCGCGCTGTGGCATCCGTGCCGCCGCCAGCACCCCAGGGGCAGACCACCGTCACCGGCCGGTTCGGCCAACTGGTTTGCGCTTGCGCGAATCCCGGCACCAGCGCTGCAGCACCCAAGGCGCCTGCCGCCGTCAGCGCCTGACGGCGATTGCTTGATTTAGTGGTCATGGGGTCTCCAGTACTGAGTTGACAAAAGGATTCAGCCACTGACGGCTGCAATCAGAGAAAACAGATTCATTCTAGGTACAGTGCGGGCCACCCACACACGGTGGATTACCCTATGCAGCGCCACACGGCGCGCCATGCGATATGCTGCATCCATGAGATATGCGCACACCACCCTGATCGAATTCGCCACCGAACTGCTGCTTAAAAGCGGGCTTGAAACTGACAAGGCAAACGCGGTGGCCGAGATCCTCGTCGAAGGTGACTTGATGGGCCACACCACCCATGGACTGGCGCAGCTGGGGCCGTATCTGGGCGAGCTGGAAAAAGGCAGCATGCGCAAAGAAGGCGAACCGCTGTTGGTGAGCGACTTCCCCGCCGCTGTGACCTGGGACGGGCAGCGCCTGCCGGGGCCGTGGCTGGTGTTGCAGGCGATGGCGCTGGCAGCGAAACGCGCCCGCACCCAAGGCACGTGTAGCGTGGTGATCCGGCGCAGCCACCATATCGCCAGCCTGGCCTCGTTCCACAAACGGGCGACCGACCAGGGGCTGATGATGATCCTGACCTGCTCCGACTTCAACAACGCCAGTGTTGCGCCCTTTGGCGGGCTGGACGCGGTATTCACGCCGAACCCGATCAGCGCCGGCATTCCCACCAGCGGCCTGCCGGTAGTGACTGACATTTCGTGTTCGGCCACCACCAATGGCCTGACGAATCGCCTGCATGCCGAAGGCAAAAAGCTGCCCGCGCCGTGGGTACTGGATGGCCATGGCAACGCGACAGATGACCCTGGCGCCCTGTTCCGCGAACCCAAAGGCACGATATTGCCCACGGGCGGGCTCGATTCGGGCCACAAAGGTTATGGCATGACCTGGCTGGTCGAAGGCCTCACCGGCGCTCTGGCCGGTTTGGGCCGCGCTGACCCGAAGGAAGGCTGGGGTGCCACGGTGTTTTTGCAGATCATCGACCCGGCCGCGTTTTCGGGTCTTGCGGCCTTCACACGGCAAACCGACAAAGTGGCCGAGTTGTGCCACGCCTCGCGGTCGGCCAAAGCGGGGCAGCTTGTGCGAACACCTGGCGAACGCGGGCTGAAACTGGCGGCCAGCCAGACGGAACAAGGTGTGGATTTGTACCCGTCGATCATGCCGAGCTTGGTGCCTTGGGCGTCCAAGCTGAATGTTGCCCTGCCGTTGCCAGTTTGATATTTGCTATGTTTTATATAGCAAACTATTGAATTAATACGTGACTTAAGTCCCGATATTTCCTGATTTTTTGTCGGCGTGGCAACAATTTGAAAATAATTAACACCCATGTTAATTATTGATGCCAATCAGCGTCGGTTTTACACCGATGAACCCACCGCCAGGCTGAACCATGTATCGTATGATGATTGACGAAAAACATTCGCCAGTTCAAGAAAGTAAACACCATGTACCAACCCAACTTGATGGCCGGCCAGCGCATTCTGGTCACCGGCGGCGGCACCGGGCTGGGCCAATCGATGGCCGAACACTTCCTGAGCCTGGGCGCCGACGTGGCAATTTGCGGGCGCCGAAAACAGGTGTGTGACGCCACCGCCGACGCCTGGCGTGCGAAGTTTCCGACGCGCCGCATCGACACCTTCGGGGTGGACATCCGCATCGCCGCAGCGGTGGAAGAAATGGTCGAATCCCTGTGGGAGAGTGGCGGCTTGACGGGCCTTGTCAACAACGCCGCAGGCAACTTCATTGCCCCCACAGAATCGCTCTCGCCACGGGGCTTCGACGCCATTGCCGGCATTGTTTTCCACGGCAGCTTTTATGTGACCCAAGCGATTGGCAAACGCTGGGTGGCCGAGGCCAAAAGCGGCGCATGGAAGAGTGGCTCACCATTCAGAAACGTCATGAGCATCATCACCACCTGGGTCGACAACGGCGGGCCGTATGTAGTGCCTTCGGCCATGAGCAAGGCGGGGCTGGATGTGATGACCAAATCACTCGCCGTGGAATGGGCGAAATTTGGCGTGCGTCTCAACTGCATCGGCCCCGGCGAGATTCCCACCGAAGGCATGAGCAAACGCTTGAACCCGGGCGAAGAACCCGGCGCGCGCAGCAAGTTGCACAACCCGATGGCGCGGGTGGGCCAGATGAGCGAACTGCAGAACCTCGCCACCTTTTTGATGGCCCCCGGCCAGTGCGACTGGCTCACTGGCCAGAGCATCATGATGGACGGCGGCGGCGCGCTGGCGCACGGCGGCAATTTTTACGAGCTGCGCAAATGGACCGATGCCGACTGGCAGGAGGCGCGTGACCGCATCGAGGTTCAAAACCAGAAAGACAAGGCGCAGCGTTGAAACCCTGTTGTTGCGGGTATGCGTGACGACAGCGTGGCAGATTGCGCGGCCGACCCCGCGCAGTTGACGGGAGCGGCCAGGAAGCGGGTGTTGACCCTGATCGCCCTGATGGTCATGGTGCATGTCGCCTTCACCGGAGGGCGTGTCGGCCTGACGCTTTACGCCATTGACTTGCATGCCAGCACGTTTGTGGTGGGCTTGATGGTGAGTTTGCTGTCGGTGGTGCCCACTGTGCTTTCCGTTCACATGGGGCGCTGGACTGACCGGGTTGGCATCCGCAACCCGGCGCTCATTTCCACCGGCAGTGTCGCCGTGGCCTGCCTGCTGCCCTTTCTGAGCCATTCAATCGCCACGCTGTGTGTGGCCAGTATCGTGCTGGGTACCGGTTTCATGCTGCTGCACATCGGCGTCAGCAACGCGGTCGGCCACGCCAGTGCGCCTTCCACGCGAACCCAGGCCTACACCTGGCTGGCGGTCGGGTTTTCGGTCTCCACAGTGTTGGGGCCGGTGATCGTCGGGTACGCCATTGACCACGTGGGCCACGCGCGGGCGTTTCTGCTGCTGGCGGTGTTTCCTGCGCTGACTTTCCTGGTCTTGCTGCTTCGCAAAACGACCACCGAGCCTGCCCGGGAGGTGGCCCAACGCCCGCCAGACGCCCACGTGATGGACTTGCTGCGCGACAAACCGCTGCGCACGGTCTTCATTGCCAGCGGCCTCTTCAACGTGTGTTGGGACATGTTCTCCTTCATGATGCCGATTTATGGCGCCTTGATCAAACTCCCGGCGTCCCAAATCGGGCTGATCATGGGCAGTTTTGGCGTAGCCACTTTTATCGTTCGTCTCTCCATGCCCTGGGTCAACCGTTACCTGAGCGAATGGAAAGTGTTGTCTGCGGCGCTGGGCGCGGCGGGCCTGAGTTACGCGTTGTTCCCGCTTTTGACAACGCTGCCTTTGCTGCTGGCGGTGGCATTTTTTCTGGGTTTAGGCCTGGGTTCCGCGCAGCCGATGTTGCTCAGCCTCATCCACCAAGTGGCGCCGCACGGGCGTACGGGTGAGGCGATTGGCGTTCGCACCACGTTTTTGAACTTGAGTCAGGTCACCATGCCGATGGTGTTTGGCGCCTTCAGCGCGGCGGCGGGCATGGTGCCTGCCTTTTGGGTGATGGCGCTGGTGGGTGCGGCTGGGAGCTGGTTTGCCGGGGCCCGAAAGTCGTCGAAAGAAGTCGTCGAAAGTTGATAAAATCTATATAGTAAAGTTTTATAAGAAATTTGATAAGCATTAAGTCACGAATTTATTTAATATTTTGCTATATTATTTATAGTATATTTTTATATTATTTATACTAATTTAAATATTTAATTTAATTTACACGAAAATAATTATCACAACGCATAAGCACCGAGCGTCAAATCCACCGCCTCACCCGATTTGGCAGAATGCTCCGCTGCCAGCCCGATCACAACGGCCTTCAGTCCATCGCTCAAGCTGACTTCAACCGCCCCGCCCTTGGCAACGGTGTTGAAAAACCGCTGGTGCTGGTAGAACGTGGAGCCGTTGTGGTCACCGGCCGCCAACAGGGCTGGATCAACCGGGATTTCCACCGTCCGCGGGCCTTGAGGGCTGCGCGGACTCACAATCAATTGCGCCACGGGCGCAGGCCCGAGCGTGGCTTCTGGCCAAAAACGTGTGGGCCCGGGGATGAAACACTCCACCTTGCCAATCGGACCCACGACGCTGATGTGCTCCTGGTAACGCGAGCCTTCGGCGAACATGCACAGGTCGAGCATGGCGCGTTGCCCCTGGCCAAAATCTACGACAACGAACGCGTTGTCCAGAATGTCGGGGCGCCCAGCCGGGTAGCTCTCGTCGCGGTGGTTGTGGTTTTGACCGCCCGAAGCAAACACCCGCACCGGGTCGCGCCCGATGATGAGGCGCATCAAGTCGAAAAAATGGCAACACTTTTCAACCAATGTGCCACCGGTGTTGCGCTCAAAGCGGTTCCAGTCGCCCACCTTCGCCAAAAACGGGTAACGGTGCTCGCGGATCGACAACATCGCGGTGCCACCGGTTGGTTTGGCGCTTTTCACCTGCTCGATGAAAGCCGCAATCGGCGGCATGTAGCGGTACTCCCTGGCCGTCCACAGAGGAGCCGGGTAGGATGCCGCCAGTTGGCGAAGACGTGCCACGTCGGCAAGATGGGTGCAGGCCGGTTTTTCCACCAACACCGGCAGCGGCTTGAAGGCAGCAATCCGCAGCAGCTGTTCGGCGTGGCAATGGTTC
>JANNEZ010000112.1:0-10458 GCA_031379255.1 Rhodoferax sp.
GGCTTTCGCATCAAGCTGCACCAGAAAGACCTCGGCCTGGCACTGGCCGGCGCACGTGAACTCGGCGTGTCATTACCGCAGACCGCCAACGCCGCGCAACTGATGCAAACCTGCGCCGCCAACGGCATGGCCGACCTCGACCACTCGGCGCTTGTGAAGGCGCTGGAGTTGATGGCGGGGCACGAGGTGGTGAAGGGGTGAAGCGGTGAAGGGGGGGTGGTTAAGGTCGCTGATGTGCTGTGATGAGCACTGTGATGAAATTCAAAGAGTTCTCACTGATTGGAGTACCCATGGGCTTGCCGCTCCAAAAATTGACGCTTGATGAATTCCTTGTTTGGGAGGCGCAGCAAGTCGATCGACACGAGTTCTACGACGGCGAAGTCTTCGCCATGGTGGGTGCGCCCTACCGGCATCACTTGGTGATCCAAAACCTCATGGTCCATTTGCGAACCCATTTGAAAGGATCGTCATGTGTCGTGGTCACAGAAACGATGAAGGCTCAGGTTGCCAAAGGCACGGGTGACGGCATCCTTTACCCCGATTTGATGGTCACTTGCGGCAAACCGCTCTCCGCTGCGGACGACATCGTGACTGATCCTGTGTTGGTGATCGAAGTGCTTTCGCCGAGCACGAAGGGTTACGACCAGCGTCAGAAGTTCGCGCTCTACCGCACCAATCCAGCAGTGCGTGAGTACGCACTGATCGATCCAGCAACCCATGAGGTTGAGGTTTTCATGCTCACCGACACGGGCCAATGGCTTTTGACCGACCAGACAAGTCGTGCGGCGCTGACGTTTCAAAGCATTGATTGCACGCTGCCCATGACTCAAGTTTTTGAAGGTGTTGAGCGCGTAGCGTGCCAGGCCCGGGTGTTGGGTTACGGCAACGCCAGTGGCAGCGTGCAAGGCGGTGGGGTGATCAAACGGATCGAAACCGTCGAATTGCCGACCGCCCCGGCGGCTATTGTCATCGAGCCCAGCGCCAGTGGAAGGGTCGTGGTGGTGCCAGGCGAGCCCCGTTGAAGCGTCAGGCGAAATTCTCCCCGGCAAAAGTCCAGTTGACGAGGTGCTCGAGGAACGCTTTTATGTACTTCGGCCGCTGGTTGCGGTAGTCGATGTAATACGCGTGTTCCCAATCATCGAGCGCCAACAGTGCCTTGTTGGTTGTGGTAAGCGGTGTGTCGGCGTTGCCGGTGTTGACGATGTCGAGCGTTCCATCGGGCTTCTTGACCAGCCAGGTCCATCCGGATCCAAAATGGCCGGTAGCGCTTTTTTCAAAAGCTTCCTTGAAGGCCCCAAAGTCACCCCACTTCGAATCAATGGCGGCTGCCAGAGCGCCGGAGGGTTGGCCGCCACCGGCGGGTTTTAAGCACTTCCAGAAGAAATTGTGGTTCCAGACTTGGGCGGCATTGTTAAAAAGCACGCCGCTGGCGGTCTTCACCACTTCGTCGAGCGGCAAGTTCCGCATGTCGGAGGTTTCGACCAGTTCGTTGAGTTTGGCCACATAGGCCGCATGGTGTTTGCCGTGGTGAAATTCGAGCGTTTCCCTGGAGCAATGCGGCGCGAGCGCGTCGATGGGGTAAGGTAGTTCAGGCAAAACGTGTTTCATGGGCAATTTCCTTAAAAGTTACACAATATTGCGGGATGTCCTTCGGTTTTTCTGTGCGCTGCCGTACAGACCGACCAGTGCCCAGGCGTCAAAGTCAAGCCATCGTTCACCAAGGCCACGCACGCATGATGATTTCCCGGGAAATACAGGTTCAAAATTACACTGGAGGCCAGGTTGCCAATGGTGCGGCGCATGCTGTACCTGAATGCGAGCGCCAAAAAGTCCGTGTCAATTCACAGTTGACGCCGCCCGATGTCCTGACCGGCGATGTTGACATCGCAGATTTAGCCGATTTGTTGGGTGCAGTCGCTGGAAGGATGGCGACCATTGGCAACGAGGGGCATCCTGAATTGCAATCTTGCGTCCGCCCGTTGACGGTGGCTCAAATCAAGGCGGATATTCGTGATTGCGCCAGCGCACTGCACCAGCTGCAGCGTACGCTTTCCCATGAATTGGCGAAGAGCAGCCAGCTCAAGCTTGAAGTTGTGCAGGCGCAATCCGCACTGGCGCGCCAACATGTCGAACTGCTCGGCACCCGGGTGCAGGAAAGGCGGGCGCGCCATATGGCGCGGCACGACTCCTTGACGCTTTTGCCCAACCGGAGCTTTTTCTCCCAACGGCTGGATCAGGCGCTCGCGCAGGAACGCGCGGCGGAGCGGCCGGCCGGATTGGCGGTGCTGTTTCTGGACCTGGACGGGTTCAAACAGGTCAATGACACGCATGGCCACGATGTGGGCGACCAGGTACTCAAAATTGTGGCTGCCCGTCTGAGGCAGGTGGTTCGCGTGGACGATTTGGTGGGCCGCCTGGGTGGCGACGAGTTCGCCTGCATGCTGGCTGATTTCCCTGGAAGAGCGCAAATCGCCCACCACGTCAGCAAGGTGTTTGATGCGGTATGTGTGCCGATGTCGATTGGCGAACTGCGGCTGATGATCCAGCCCAGCATAGGCATTGCGGTCTCCCCTGACGATGGGATAACTGCCCTTGACTTGCTGAAACACGCCGACGCGGCGATGTACCAGACCAAACGATCCCAATCGGGATTTGCCTTTTTGAGCTGATTATTGTCTGTGGAGGCCGTTTTTTAACTGACGAAAAGGGCAATCAGGATGATGATCGGAATTGGAATGCCCAAAAACAGCAGCAGCAGTGAACGCATGGTTGGCTCCAGAAGTGAAGAGGTGATTCGGGCACGGGGCGGCTGGCCTAATCGTCACGCAACCTGCCGCCCCAGGTCGCCGCTGAACTGGCCACAAACGCCCCAACCAGCAGGGAAATGAACAACCACAGCGAATTTTGCGCAGCCGCCTTTGCGGCCTTGTCACTGGCTGATTTTTCGGCTGCCTGGGCCTGACTCATTTGCAAACGCATGCGCAAGTAGGTTTCACTGACACGCTGCTGGGTCTCTGACTGGGGCAGGCCAGTGTGCCGAGTGACCATTTGACCCACATGCAACAAGTCGTCCTGCGGCAATTTTTCTGCCGGAAACGCATTCTGGAAGATGCGTGAAATTTCTGCCAAAGCAGGGTAAACGTCGGATTCCGGCGGTGTGGCGCCGGCGGGTGCTGTGGCCAGCGCAGGGCGAAACAGGGAATCGACGTAATAAGCCATCGGGTCGGTTGTGCGCCCCGCAGGCGTGGCGATCACCGTAGCTGTCAAGGATAGGTTTTCTGCCGACGCGGAAGCTTGGGCGCCTGCCCCAACGATGGACCCGATCATGGACGTCAACACGGCGGCCGTTGTAAGGGATGCCATGGCCCAGGCCAGGAACCCGTGGGCAGTATCACGGAAGAAAACTTCGTCCGGGTGAACAGACGCCCATTTAGTGCGCAGCCTGCCAGCCAGAAAGCCGCCCATGGCCGAAGCCAGCAGTTGCGTGAGGATGACCCACACGATAGTGGAGGCGCCGAGGCCCGGCGCTCCGACCGTGTTGCGGGCCCACGGCGACGCAGATGACAGGCCCAGGCCAACGCCCAGCATCAACAGGATCAGCGACAGCGCAGCGGCTCCAACGGCGCCAGCCAATATGGCACCCCAGGACACCGCGCTGGCAGCAGCCGGTGCAGGTGCGAAGTCTTGCGCAGTCAGGGTATCCGATGGAACCATGGCGAGCTTTCAAAGTGGCGGTTCTGATGATGACGCCGCAGTGCATCGCAGGCGATAGGCATTTGCGCTGGCCGCATGTAGGACGGGAGCCACTGAAATACACATTTCAAGGTCACGCCGAACCCGCCACACGACGTTGCCGACATCGTCGGCCACCAGCAGCGCTCCATGCTGGCCGATGAACATGCCGTTGGTTTCGGCCACCAGCACATCGCCATTGGACAACACGCAAAGCCAGCGGCGGCCGTGTGCGAGTGTCCCACCGGCCAGCCGATGGCCGGCGCAATGGAACAAGGGCAACCAGGCGTGGGACTGCCATTCAAAACAAATCACCTCGCGGTCCGCAATGCAGCGTGCCAACAGGGCGATGTAGCCTTCGCTGTCGCAGCGGCCCAAGCCCGTCACTGCGGCGGTGGGCAAAATGGGTTACCGATTCGCCGGCTTTTGTGACGGCTTGGGTATCAGCACGGAGTGGTCGTTGGCCTGGCCTGGGAGGGGCATGGCACTGGACTGCTGGGCCGCAGTCATGTCCGATTTGGCGGCCGACGAGGAAACCGCAGAGTCCCGGGTCGGCCCGGCGGGGGCCACACCTTGAACGGTGCTGCTTGGCTCAATTGCAGGTCCTGGGGTAGGCGCGACATTGCTCGACAACGGGGGTATCGACGGCTTGTCGAGCTTCTTGTCGGTGCAGCCGCCCAAAACAAGACTCGACAGGATGGCCAAGGCGCTGGCGACTTTCAGGACAAAGCGGCTCTGGGGTTCTCTGCTGGCTGTTGTGTTGCTGTTTGTCATGTTGAATTCCTTCCACTGGATCTGGGGTGGTTGAGGCTCTGCACACTGCCGCATCCGCCTGACTCTGGATTGGGCCACTGAGTTCACCGGATATTGATCAGTGGACAAGCCAATACCCTGTAGGAATTTTCCCCATCGTACCTTGCCTGCATGGCCCAGGTCTTGTGTGCGCCACCGAACAGACCTACCTGCCTATGCTTCTTAAGCTGTGATCGGCAAACGTGCTCTGGACTCCTCCTTACCTTTGTCATTCCGATCCACCCTTCAGCCAATGCCTGCCAAACCGCTTGTGCAAAACCGCCCGCCGCTACAGGGGCGGCGGCGCGTGACTGACGCGGGGGAGGGTCAGGCAGCTGATTCGTGGTTGCTGATCAAACGGGTTGCCAATTCATGGATAGACGACTACGTGCCCAGCATGGGCGCAGCCTTGGCCTACTACACCATGTTTTCGCTGGCGCCTCTGCTGCTCATCGTCATTTCTGTGGCGGGTCTCGTCTTTGGGGAGGATGCCGCGCGCGGGGAAATTGAGGCCGAGCTGCGTGCGTTGATGGGTGAGTCGGGCGCCAGGGCGGTGCAGGATTTGTTGACCAGCGTCCAGAAACCGGCCGAAGGCGCCATGGCAACCCTCCTCGGAGTGGCGCTTTTGCTACTGGGCGCCACCAGCGTTTTTGCCGAGCTGCAAGATTCTCTGGACCGCATCTGGCATGTGCCCACGCGAAAGCGCAGCAGCGGCGTTATGGTGCTGATGCGCACGCGGCTGCTGTCTTTCGGGATGATTCTGGCGATCGGCTTTCTGCTGATCGTTTCGTTGGTGGTCAGTGCAGGCTTGGCGACTTTGGGAAAACTGTGGGAGCCGCTTTTTGGTGGCTGGTATGTCCTGGCGGCGGTGACCGACGCGCTCGGGGGTTTTCTTTTGGTGACCTTGGTGTTTGCGCTGATCTACAAAGTCATGCCCAGTGTGCGGGTGCAGTGGCGGGACGTGTGGATCGGCGCCATGTTCACCGCCATTTTGTTCATGGTCGGCAAATGGCTGATTGGCCTGTACATCGGGCGCAGCGGTGTCGTCTCAGGTTTTGGCGCAGCCGGTTCCCTCGTTGTGGTGTTGGTGTGGGTGTATTACTCGGCGCAGATTTTCCTGATTGGCGCCGAATTCACCTGGGTGTATGCGAACACGCATGGCTCCAGAAAAAGTTTGGATGAAACCTGAAATGAGGAGAGTCCCATGATTGAAATCCGCAAGGGCCAGGCGCCCGCGCCTCTGGATCACACTGCGTTCAGCGTGCGCTTTCGGGCGTCGTTCATCGATGCCGCATTCCGTGCCGAGGACGCCGCGATCTCCCGTCTGGAGGAAATCGCCTGGGGCGCCTACCTTGAGGGGCGAAAAGCGCCCTTTACACAAAAGGCCGGCGCGGGTTATGCGGATCCTGACTACGAGTTGTCGACCGAATGGGTCGCTACCAAAAAGCGGCTGGAAGCGGCGCAATTGCATTGGCAAGACCCTGCCAGCACAAGCCGTGTGTTGCTCATTTGCGGCTCGGCGCGCAATGACGGCACCTGCCCCGGTGAGATGTCCAAGACCTTCCGGATGATCGGGTTGACACGGGAAATCCTGGAGCGGGCGCACATCCAGGCCGATGTGCTGGACCTGAGCCTGATCACGTCGGACTACGGGCGCAACATCCATCCGTGCAAAGGCTGCGCGTCTACCGCCATGCCGCTGTGCCATTGGCCCTGCAGTTGTTATCCCAACCATGCGATGAACCAGACCAATGACTGGATGGCCGAAATCTACGAGCGCTGGACGGCGGCCCACGCCGTGGTCATCGCCACGCCGGTCTATTGGTACCAAAGCCCCAGTCCGCTCAAACTGATGATGGACCGCCTGGTGTGTGCCGACGGTGGCAATCCAGACCCCACCTCAACGGGAGGCAAAAAGGCCGACAAAGCCAAAGCGCGGGAAATGGCTGGCTGGGACTACCCGCAACACCTTGCAGGGCGCGCCTATGGCCTGATCGTTCATGGCGACGTGGCGGGTATTGAAGGCGCCCGCCGGGCGCTGTCGGACTGGCTGGACTGGATGGGATTCATCGATGCCGGCGCCCAGGCGAGGCTGGACCGCTACATCGGATACTTCGAAGCCTACGCGACGAGCCACGAGACGCTGGACCAGGATTTGGCGCTGCAGGACGAAGTGCGCAACGTGGCACACGCAGTTGTACACACGGTGAATGAGCTGCGCGCCGGGCGTTTGCAGGCCGTGCAGCCGAAACTGAGCCGTCCCCGACCCAAATAACCGCCAGGGCTGTCGGCGTTCTGACGCCTTGGTTCAGGGCTTGCCGCGCGCTTTGCGCACGACGCCAGGATCCTCGCCCTTGGAGTGCGAAAGTCCAATTTTTTCGGCGCGTTTCAACTCTTTTTCCTCCAGCGGATTTGAGGGTTTTGCTTTCAAGGCGGCATCAGAAACCTTGCCTGTCTTGACGAACGACTGCACAGATTCGCCGTATCGTTTGGCTGACTTGTAGTCGCCTTCGCCTTGCACAGTTTTCGGGTCGGTCTGGGGTTTCATGTGAAGCTCCGGTTGGGTTGAATCGTTGCGTAGCGGCCGTCCTGTCCGTTCCAGGTGAACCAGAGTTCCCCGTGCCGTGGCCAGTGTGGTTAGAACGAGTACCGCAGGCCCAGGCTCGCTACGCCAACACGCTCGCGGTCATTCGTGCCACCCGCAAACCGCAGGTCATGCGCGTCATACTGCAAAAGCGCCGACCAGTTGGGTGTAAACATGTATTCGGCGCCAACGCCCACCAACAGCCCAAAGCCGCTGTCTGAACCCGGCGTGATGCCGGAGCCGGCTGCGGCGCTGACTTCAGTGCGTCCATAACTTGTCCCGACTTTGCCCAGCAGGTTGAACGATTGCGCCAGCGGCAGTTTGCCCACCAGGCTCACGCTGAACGCATCGGCGCGGGAAGTGCCCCCAGCGCGGTTGATGCGGCCGAAATCGGTGTAGCCAAGTTCCACGCCCAGGTTGTTGGTGAAGTAGGCGCCCCCTGTCAGGCTGTACGCGTTGGCGCGGTTGTCGCTCGAAAACAGTCCCAAGCCATCGCTCAGGCGGTAATCGGTTTGACCCGCGTTGACGCCAATGTAGCCCTTGTAGGAGCCGCTCATGGCGAATGGGCCACCCGAATTCTGTGGGGTCGATTGCGCCTGTGCGGCGGACAGGCCGGCGAGGCTGGCGACCGCCGCCAAAACCCCGGCAATGCTGCGAAATGGTTGTTTCATGTTGAATCCTTGAATGGGAAGAAATGCTTGAGGAGAAAAACCCGGTGTTGCCGGACAAACTTCGTGCCAATGAAGATGCGCTGACTGTAGGTTTTGCGGCGGTCAAACGCTGTAGGCGACGCCGGTCAACGCCTGTAGGACACCGCTGGCATTTGCCTCTGTGAAACGGCTTGTTTCACTTGTGTTCGCCAAAGTGGGCGACCGCACAGTGATTGCGTTTCGCTCTGGCTATTCTTTCTGCGGGATTCAGGCAGTTGAATTCCCATTTTTCAACCATCGTTTACCAGGAGCATCCCTATGGATCAACGTTCAGTATTTTCCTTCACGCCCGTCAAGGCGTCTTCCATCATCGGCACCAGCGTCGTCAATGCCCAGGGGGACAACCTGGGCGACATCAAGGAAGTCGTGATTGATCCGGCAACCGGCCGGGTCGCCTACTCGGTGGTGTCATTCGGCGGCTTCATGAGCATGGGCGAAAAACTGTTCGCGATTCCGTTCAGCGCGTTTGAATACGATGCGGCGGAAAACGAATATGTACTGGACGTCTCCAAGGACCGCCTTGAAGCGGCGCCCGGTTTTGACTCGGACAACTGGCCCTCCATGGCCGACGAGAAGTGGAACCGTGACGTTTACAAGTACTACGACCGTTCGCCCTACTGGGAAGAATAAACCTCAGGCTTCGCTGCGGGTGTCGTCAAAGTGCTCCGGATAAGGCGATGACTTTGCCTTGTCTGGCGGCACCCCGGCGAGTTGGCTGGCAAAACCGTGGTTGATGTCGCGGTGGTGCGCTTCATCCGCGCGCACCACCTGCACCACGTCGCGCAGGGTGGCCTCTGACGAGAGGCGCCAGTAGCGCTGCGCAATCGGTGGCGCGGCGACGTTGGGCGATCGCCCTTCGTCGATCTCCTGCAGGTACAGCGTGTAGCTCAGCACCGCTTCTTCCTCAAAATAACCGACCACACGGTGGGCAGTGCGTGCTGACACCAGATACAGCAGGAAGAAGCCGACATAGAAAATCCACTGCGCCAGCATCACCACCAGGCGCTCGAAGGGGGTGGGGCGCGCGATTTCGACGAAGGTCATCAGGTGCATGCGTTCGTTCTCCGCTTCCTCCAGCAAGGTGCGGATCCAGCCCTCATCGCCCACCATGCGGCGCAGACAGGTGAGGTGGGTGATGGTGGCGCCCACCATGCCCGGGACGGCAGCCACGGTTTCCAGAACGATGGCGCGATGGCCATACCGTTTGGCAAAAAAGGTGTCGGCAATCAAGCGCAACAGCTTGGTGAACGCCAGAGCGAAGTGGTCGGAAAACCCCTGCGCAAGGTGGTGCGAGGCGGCTTCACCGGGAGCGTTTGAATCCGTCACATGAGTCTCCTTTTTGGCACATAATTAACTTGTATGTTAACTTTTGTTGAAAATTGACTGAAATTCACCGGAAATTGAATAAAAACAGATGTGAAGTCACGTGGAACAGCCACTTATTGCTATATATATTATAGCAATAGATGCCGGCTTTGCCTGTATGGGCAGAGGTCCCTGGGATGCCGTTGTGGCAAGGCCATGACCAGCAGCTTGCCATCCCGCCACAACCATCGCACTCAATACGCTGTGGCATGGTTCAGGGAAATTCACGGCCGCGCTGAACCTGCAACGCCGGTGTCAAGCCCTGTGTCGGACGACTCAAACATCTGGCGCTCACCTGCGGCCGGGGTGAGGAGCTCTTCCACAATCAGGCTGCCATAACGCTGGGCGGATTGCGCAGGGATGCCCTTCGCGAGCGCCGTCACGCGTTCAATCTGTTCGTGTTTTGCCGCATGAACCACCAGGAAGCACGAGCCACGTTCGGCCAGCGCCCGGTGTGCTTTGATGAGGTTGAGATCCTGGCCGAGTGAGGCCAGCGGACTTGCGGTCAACAGGTCTGCCGCCACCTGGTCCATCATTTCCTGCGCGGTGTAGTGGACCAGATCCGCGGCTGTGAAACCCGCATCCAGCAGACTGCTGGAGAGCGCATCGGCCTGCGCTTGTGTTGCCAGCGCGACGACGATGTGGCCAACCGGTTTGAAAACACCGAACGACGTGGGGTGCGTGGATTTGTTCATAAATGGCTTTCATTGAGGCGACGCCCCATCCTGCCCGGGCGGGCGCCTTGTGACTGTGCGCTTGCGCACAGAGCCGATGGGCAGGTCAGTCCTGCGGCTCCACCACCCGGTCGTACTCCGGGTCTTCGGGAATCTTCGCGGGAGTCGGGCCTTCATCGGGGTCAACCGGGAGGTTGTCGCCATCCTCCGGGTCATTGGGGTCTTGAACTGGCGCCTTGTGCATGTAGTGCCGGGGATGGTCTCGCATGGCAGCTCCTTTAAAAAATGCCATCTTCCGGCTTCTGCTGGTGGCGATCGATCAGCCGGCGGCGCAAGGCTTTGTCAGACATCTCCGACATCGCCGCCCCGCTCAGTCCGCAGGTCTCTGGCGCTGGTATTCGTCGCGTTTCATCGCCACATAGTCGCCGCGGTCCAGCTCGTGCAACTGGCGCGGATAACGCTCAACGGCCGTGAACCAGCTCTGCAGGCGCGTCTCCAACTGCTGGGCCGGTGGCGCCTCGGAGGCTGCGGCCAGGTAACTGTCGATGGCGAGGTAATACCGCATGGTGTTGCGCTCCACCAGGGCGCGCGCGCCACCGAC
>JANNEZ010000181.1:0-3766 GCA_031379255.1 Rhodoferax sp.
CCCTGGATGCCCTGGGCCATCCGCCGGCGCATGCGCGAGTTGATCGCCCGCATGGCGCACGGGCGCATGGAGCAGTGGGGTTTTGTGACGCCAAAAACGCTCACCCATCCGGCCGGGCACCATCTGCTGATCGGGCATTTCATCTGGAACCGCATCAAGGCCAAGCCGGGTATTGCCAGAGTCAGCGGCGACGTTGTCACCTTTTCAGATGGTTCGAGCAAACGTTTTGACACCCTGATCGCCGCGACCGGTTATGAAGTGCATCTGCCGTTTTTGAGCGCGCAACTCTCACCCATGAAGGGGCGCTGGCTGGAGCTGTTTCACCAGGTCGTAAAGCCTGGTGTTGCGGGGATTTATTTTGTCGGCTTTTTCAACGTGAGCGGCGGCGGCAACATCCGCATGATGGACGACCAGTGCGAGTGGGTGGCCGGGCTTGAGGCGGGCGCCTTGAAACTGCCGGATCAGCCGGTGATGGAGCGGGCGATCCTCAAAGAACGGGAGGCCATCGCCCGGCTCTATCCGGACAGCCCGCGTTATGCGCTCGAGCTGGACCCGCGCGTCTATCGCGCTTCATTGGCCGGCGAAATGCGCCGCGCCCGGAAATCCAGATAGGCGGGATTGATTAGGGCCTGTTCACACTATTTTCAGGAGATGCGTTGCGAGTCAAAAAGCCCATGCGCAAGGCGCAAAACGCAGCCGGGGTTGGCCCCCGGCAAGGCTTTGCAACGCCGCGCATGGGCTTTTTGGGCGCAACCCGAAGGGAACGAGGCAGGAAAAACGCCACTCGGCGTTGCGCTCCTAGGCAAGGCGCAAGCCTTGCCGTCGTCCCGCGCCTTGATTGGCGCTTTTCCTGCCACGTTCGCACTCCTGAAAATAGTGTGAACAGGCCCTAAACCAGCAATCGCGAGCTTTTTGGCACGTGCGCCATCAAAAACTCCATCTGGTCCGCCAAAATGCGGCGGTTGCGCAGGATGAAGTCTTCCCACAGGCTGGGCACGTAGGGCGCGTATAAGAGCGGCATCTTGGCCTGCTCGGGCGTGCGGCTGCTTTTGCGGTGGTTGCAGGCGCGGCAGGCGGTGACAACGTTCATCCAGTGGTCGCGACCGTTTTGCGCGAACGGGATGATGTGTTCGCGTGTGAGCTCTTCTTCATCGTGCACCTCGCCGCAGTAGGCGCAAAAATTGCGGTCGCGGGCGAAGAGTTTGCTGTTGGTGAGGCTCGGGCGCAGGTTGAAGGGGTTGATGTTGGGCACGCCCTTGGTGCCGATGATGCTGTTGACCGTGATGATCGACTGCAAGCCGGTTTCCGCGTTGTGCCCGCCGTGGAAAACCGCGACTTCGCCGCCAGATTCCCAGCGCACCTCTTCGGCCGCGTAGTGGATCACCGCTTGCTCAAGCGAAATCCAGGATTGTGGCAACCCTTGCGCAGACAGCTTCAAGACCTTCAAAACTTGCCTCCATTCAATCGTTGAAAAACCACTGGGCAAAATCTCTCGAATCAGCAAAAAAGCCATTCGCGGCGGGTTCATTTTTTTTACCCACCGCTGGGCCACAATATACCCTGTTTTAATGGCAGATTCATGACCAGGGCTTTTAAGAAGCCTGTGGCCTGCTATCAAAAAGATAATTTTGGCGTTTTTCGATTTCGAGGGTTTCCGATGAGGGTTTACCGCGGCTTCCATCATGGCGGGCTGGCCGCCCACTGCGCCGTGACGATTGGCAATTTTGACGGGGTGCACCGTGGCCACCAGGCCATGCTGGCACTGCTCAAGGGCGAGGCGCAGCAGCGTGGTGTGCCCAGTTGCGTCTTGACGTTTGAGCCCCATCCGCGCGATTTTTTCGCCAAACTCACGGGCAAGCCTGAGCTTGCGCCGGCTCGCATTGGCACCTTGCGCGACAAGCTGCTCGATCTGGCCCAGAGCGGGGTCGATCAGGCGGTCGTCTTGCCCTTCAATGCAGCCTTGGCGGCACTGGCGCCACAAACGTTTGTGGACCAGGTTTTGTTGCAGGGCCTGGGCGCGAAATACGTGCTGGTCGGCGACGATTTCCGCTACGGAGCCAAACGCGCGGGCGACTACGCGGCGCTCGATGCCGCTGGCGACGCCGCCGGTTTTGACGTCGCCCGCATGAACAGCTACGAGGTGCACGGCTTGCGAGTATCAAGCTCCGCCGTGCGCGCCGCCCTGCTTGAGGGGCGCATGGACGACGCCGCCCGTCTGCTCGGGCGGCCCTATTGCATTTCCGGCCACGTGGTGCACGGCCGCAAACTCGGGCGCACGTTGGGGTGCGACGCATCACGCCCCTTGGGGTTTCGCACCCTGAATTTGCGCTTCAAACACTGGAAACCCGCCGCCAGCGGCATTTTTGCGGTGTTGGTGCACGGCCTGGGCAACATTGCCCTGCCCGGCGTGGCCAACCTGGGCATCCGCCCCTCGCTGGACCCGCAGGATGTCAACGGCGGGCGCGTGCTGCTCGAAACCCACTGCCTCGACTGGCCCACGGCTCTGGATGGCAAGAATGGCGAAGAGGCCTACGGTAAAATCATTCGTGTGGAACTGCTGCACAAACTGCATGGCGAATTGAAATACGACAGCCTGGATGCCCTGACGAGGGGTATTGCCCGGGACTGCGACGATGCACGCGCGTGGTTCGCAGGCGCCTCGTTCGCCTCCAGAGGCTCCCCCGCACGAATTTGACAGGGCATTCCGGCGCACTTTGCCCCGCGCCGCAACTTGCCTTGGCTTGACGCGGCCCGCCAGCCCCAAGGTCTTGCCCCCTTCCCTGTTCAGCCCCCGATTTTGAAGATGTGAGCGCTCCCATGACAGAACCAACCGAATCCCCCAAGGTGGACTACCGCAGCACCCTGAACCTGCCCGACACGCCCTTCCCGATGCGCGGCGATCTGCCCAAACGCGAGCCGGCCTGGGTGAAGGAATGGGACGACAAAGGCATTTACAAAAAGCTGCGCGACGCGCGCCTGGGCAAACCCAAGTTCATCCTGCACGACGGCCCGCCCTACGCCAATGGCAGCATCCACATGGGCCACGCCGTCAACAAGATTTTGAAAGACATGATCGTCAAAGCGCGCCAGCTCAAGGGGCTTGATGCTCAATACATCCCCGGCTGGGACTGCCACGGCCTGCCGATTGAAAACGCCATCGAGAAAAAACACGGCCGAAACCTGCCGCGTGACGAGATGCAGGCCAAAAGCCGCGCCTTCGCCACCGAACAAATCGCGATTCAAATGGCGGAATTCAAACGCCTGGGTGTTCTGGGCGACTGGCAGCGACCCTACAAAACCATGGACCCAGAGGTTGAGGCCAATGAAATCCGCGCCTTCAAACGCGTGATGGAACGTGGCTTTGTCTACCGCGGTTTGAAGCCGGTGTATTGGTGTTTTGACTGCGGCTCCAGCTTGGCCGAGTTCGAGATCGAATACGCCGACAAAAAATCGCAGACGCTGGATGTCGGGTTTTTGTGTGCCGAGCCTGCCCAACTCGCCGCCGCGTTTGGCCTGACCGCGCTTGCCAAAGACGCCTTCGCCGTGATCTGGACCACCACCGCCTGGACCATCCCCGCCAACCAGGCCTTGAACCTGAACCCCGAGTTGGTTTACGCCTTGGTCGACACACCGCGCGGCCTCTTGGTGCTGGCCGAGTCGCTGGTGGACGCATGCCTGGCGCGCTACCAGCTCACCGGCACCGTGCTGGCCACCTGCCTGGGTGAGAAGCTGGCGTTGATCAACTTCAAGCATCCATTAGCCCATG
>JANNEZ010000193.1:0-4752 GCA_031379255.1 Rhodoferax sp.
GGGGTCAGGCCGCCCGGTGACGGTGATGCTGACGCGCCCCGGTGTGGTGGTCCCACCGCCCGTGAAATAAGCCACTGCGGTGAACGTGTCGGTACCAAAATAATTGTTGACAGGTGTGAAGGTAACGTTGGTGCCGCTCACGCTCAGGCTGCCGTGCGCCGGTGTGGCCAGGATCGAGACACCCGTGGGCGTGTAGGCCGGGAACATGCAGGGCCGGAGATCCAGCGTGGTGGCGGTGTTCAAGGGCACCGTCATCACGCAGGCTGACGGCGCCGGTACGCCAATCGTGAATGGAATCGCCAACTGGCCGGTGTTGACGGCGTTGGTGGCTGTGAGGGTTGCGGTGACCGGGCCGGGTGTGGTGGGTGTTCCGCTGATGATGCCCGTGACGGTGTCAAGCACCAGGCCGGCCGGCAAGGTGTTTCCGCCGCCGTAACTCAATATGGCCGGGTTGGTGGCCACAATCTGAATGGGCGTGATCGGCACGCCGACCGCCAGGGCCACAAACGTCGGGCTGGTGATAACCGGCGCGAGCACCGGGTTGATGGTGAAAGTCACGACTCTGCTGCCCGTCAGGCCGCCGGAGTTGGTGGCACTCAAGGTCGTCGTGAAAATGCCGCTGCTGGTGGGTGTGCCGGAAACGACGTTAGTGCCTAGCCCGAGCGAAAGCCCCGGGGGCAATGCACTGGGCAGCACAACCGCGTAACCCGTGATCGGGCCGTTGTCAGCAGCAATCGTGTAGACGTTGGCGCTGAACGCGCCGACCGGCACGGTCGTGGCAGCAGCAGCGCTGGTGATGTTGGGTGCAACATTTGAATTGATGCGCAAAATGACGTTCAAAGCACCCTGGCCGTTGCTATTGGTTGCACCCAGGGTGACGGGGAAATCACCGCTGAGAGCCGGAATTCCCGAAATCAGCCCGCCTGGCGACAGGCTCAGGCCAACCGCAGAAGCCAGCCCGGCCGCGCTGTAGGCGGTGATGGGCGGGTTGGTCGCGTTGATTTGAATTGGCGTTATGGCCGTGCCAGTGGTGCCTGCCACGTAAAGCGTTGGCGCTGCCGCAATTGCAGGTGCGGTGGAGAGCACCGGGACCGGGCCGACCGTGATGTCCAGCGTTTGGGTCACAACCCCGGCGGTCGTATTGGCCTGGAGAATCACCTGGAAGGAACCCGCGGCTGTGGGCGTGCCCGTGATCTGGTTGCCGGCAAAGCCCAGTCCAGCCGGCAAGGCGCCGGAAGCGATGGAATACACGGCTCCCGCTGATGGGAAAGCCGCGACGGTGTACGGCGCTATCGCGGTGTTCTGGAAATAATTGGCCGTGGCCGCGCTGGTGATGCCGGCCCGCGTGAGAACCAGCGTCTTGGTGGCGGACGCCCCATTGTTGGCACCCGCGCTGTTGACGTTCACGCCAATAGTGATGTTCAGCGTTCCGGTGGTGTTTGGAGTGCCGGAGATGACGCCAGTGCCTGCGGCCAGCGAGAGTCCGGTGCCCGCCAGCCCGCTGGCGGTGAAAGTCGCTGCCGGGTCGTTGGATTGGATCGTGTACACATTCGCCGAATTCACCCCTTTGAATGCGGTGGCCGTCAAGGTATTGTTGCTCACGCCATAAGACACCACATTCACAGTGGCGTTGGCCGACCCGGTGCCGTTGGTCAGCGTATAGGCGAACGAGTCATTGCCGACATAGGCACCCGGGTTGTAGCTCAGGTTGTATTGGCGGGGCCGCGTATTCGTGATGGCAACGGACGGTGTGATCCCGTTGGTGCTGACCGCCGCGCTCACGCCCGCGTCGCTGGGTACGCCGCTGCTGCCATTGGTTGCAAGGGTAGTATTGGCGTCAAAGGTGACAGATGCGCCAGAACGGGTGGCCCGACTGCCATTGCCCGGCACCGGGACTTTGTATTGCCCCATGAACAAGGCCAGCCGGTAGGCGTCGTCGTCGCTCATGTTGAACGCCGCATTGCCAAATATGCCCACCATCAGGCCACCGGTCGCAAAGGACGTCTTGATAAGGGCCAGGTTGTTCGAACCTTGCGGGTGGTTGGAACCCTGGCCATCCACGGCCGGCGCCAGAGTGGCAAAATGGCAACTGCTGCACTGGGTTGAAGCGCCACCCCAGGTGTTGGTGTTCCGGTACAGCGACTGCCCGGCCGCGACGTTGATTTGCGCAGCGGCCTGCTGCGATGCGCCCAACAGCAACAGGACAAACGCAACAATCCGCAACATCATCGTTACAGTGTAGCGGCTGGCGCTGGGTTGTGAAAGCGCAAACGCTACGCAAAAACAACAAACTATCTCAAAGCGGGTTGGGCAAAGTGGGGTGGCCTGTCCGGAGGGGATCGAACCCCCGACCCTCAGCTTAGAAGGCTGATGCTCTATCCAACTGAGCTACGGACAGAAACAGGAGAACGTGATGGTCGGGGCGAAAGGATTCGAACCTTCGACCCTCTGGTCCCAAACCAGATGCGCTACCAGGCTGCGCTACGCCCCGACTGGCCCGTATTCTACCGTGCCTGCATGGACGCTTTTTGCGCTTTGCGGGGTGCTCAAGCACTTTTGGGCGATATATTTGCCGCATGCGACCCAATCGATTTGTGTTGCCAACACTGGCGCCCGGACAGGATTTCCCGCCTGTGGATGAAGCCTGGGGGCCGGATTCGCCCGCGTGTGGCCTGTTGGCCGCGGGCGGCCGGCTGGATGTTGCCACCCTGCTGGCTGCCTATGGAAACGCAATCTTCCCCTGGTACAGCGAGGGGCAGCCAATTCTCTGGTGGAGCACCGACCCGCGCATGACGTTGGATGTCGCGAACTTCCGGCTGCACCGTTCGCTGAAACAGGCGGTGCGGCGCTTTCGCCATTCGAACGAATGCGAAATCCGGTTTGACACCGCCTTTGCGCAAACCATCGAATCCTGTGCGACACACATTCGCGGCAGCGATGCCGGTGGCGGCGGCGGTACCTGGATCGTGCCGGAAATGGTGGCGGCTTACAACGCGCTGCACCGGGCCGGTTATGCCCACAGCGTTGAAAGCTGGCGAAGCGGCGAACTGGTTGGCGGCCTTTACTGCGTGGCAATTGGGCGGGCGGTTTTTGGAGAATCCATGTTCTCGCATCAAACCGACGCTTCCAAAATCGCCCTCGCCGCGCTCGTGTGTTTTTGTCGCGCGAACCAGATCGGCCTGATCGATTGCCAGCAAAACACCGGGCATCTGGCGTCAATGGGCGCAAGGGAAATGTCCCGTGCCGTGTTTCAGCAACACGTCAACATTCAGAAAGACCTGCCTGCGCCCTGCTGGCGTTTTGACAATTTATACTGGAACCAGTTGTTGCCCTGGGCCGCGCCTTGAACCTTCACTTTGGACGGGCGATCCCACCCGGCGACGTGACTTCCAGAAGCACCCCAGGAACGTGACGCACCTCAAGGACCTCCCGCTACAGACGCTGCAGTTTTACGCGACAGCGCCCTACCCGTGCAGCTATCTGCCTGACCGCCAGGCACGCTCCCAGGTTGCCAGCCCCAGCCACCTTATCAACAACGCCACGTATTCAGACCTTGTCAAACAGGGCTTTCGGCGCAGCGGCCTGTTTACCTACCGGCCCTACTGCGACGGATGCCGGGCCTGCACACCCCTTCGGGTTCTGGTAAATGAATTCAAAGCCGGGCGCAGCCAAAAGCGCGCCACGTCGCAGCACAAGCACCTGCTGGTGCGGGTGCTCAAGCTCGGATTTGTTGAAGAGCATTACCAGCTTTACTTGCGGTACCAGCGCGGACGCCATTCGGGCGGCGGCATGGACGAAGACAGTGTCGACCAATACGGTCAGTTCCTGCTGCAAAGCCGCGTCAACTCCAGGCTCGTCGAGTTTCGCGAGCCCAAGCATGACGGCACACCGGGCGCCCTCAAAATGCTGTCCATCCTGGACGTCCTGGAAGACGGTTTGTCTGCCGTTTATACCTTCTATGAGCCCGAACCCCACGCCGGTTATGGCACGTATTGCGTGTTGTGGCAAATCGAGCAGGCCCGAAACCTGCACCTGCCCCACGTATATCTGGGTTACTGGATCCAGCAAAGCCCCAAGATGAATTACAAGGCCCGGTTCAAGCCGCATGAGTTGTTGTTGGCCAACGAATGGCAACGAGCGCCTTGACGACCAAACGCCAGGGAAGCACGCTTTTTATTTCACATGGTAAAATTCATATTTCCATTTTGGAAATGAGCCATGAAGAAGAAAGACGATTCGATTCCCGCCGTGCCGACCGTTCAGGTCATCGAACGCATGTTTGCCCTGATCGACGTCCTCGCCTCGCGTGAAGAAGCCATTAGCCTGAAGGAAATCAGCGAGAAGACCGGTCTGCACCTGTCCACCACGCACCGAATTTTGAACGATCTGGCGATTGGGCGTTTCGTTGACCGGCCGCAATCGGGCACTTATCGGCTGGGCATGCGTCTGCTTGAATTGGGCAATTTGGTCAAGGGCCGCCTGAGTGTGCGCGATGCGGCCCTGGGCCCGATGCGGGAACTGCACCGGCTGATCCAGCAGCCGGTCAATTTAAGCCTGCGCCAGGGCGACGAGATCGTTTACATCGAACGGGCGTTCAGCGAGCGCTCGGGCATGCAGGTCGTGCGGGCCATTGGCGCGCGCGCCCCGCTGCATTTGACATCCGTCGGCAAGCTGTTTCTGGCGGCAGACGATCCGCAGCGGCTGCGCGCCTACGCCACACGCACAGGGCTTTCCGGGCATACAAAAAACAGC
>JANNEZ010000214.1:0-1532 GCA_031379255.1 Rhodoferax sp.
GACCGTGGCAACCGCAGGCGCGGGCGGCTTCCTGGTCGGCACCGAGAACGTCGGCTTCATCGAAATGCTGCGCAATCGTTCGGTCGCGTTTTCGATGGGCGTGCGTCGGCTCTCCGGTCTGCAAGGATCGGTGACGGTGCCGCGTCAGAGTGCGGCTGCCACGGCGGTCTGGCTGGCGAACGAAGCATCGAGCATCACCGAGAGCCAGCAGACTTTTGTGCAAATGGCATTGACGCCGAAAAACGTCGGCGCCTACACCGAAATCAGCCGCCAACTGCTGTTGCAAAGCTCGCCCGGCGGTGAAGGCATCGTGACTGACGACCTGGCGCAGGTGGTGGCGATTGCCGTTGACCTGGCGGTGCTCAACGGCTCCGGCGCAGCGGGACAGCCGACCGGCATCATCAACACGGCAGGCATCGGCGGGGTGACCGGCACGACCTTGGCCTACGCTGGCATCATCGAGTTCCAGACGGACGTGGCAAGCTCGAATGTGCGTCCGGCGCGTGGCGGCTATGTCACCACCCCGGCGGTCGCAGGACTGTTGATGGGCCGCTCGCGGTTCGCCAACACCGATACGCCGCTATGGGATGGCAACGTCTGGGACGGACAGGTGTCCGGATTCGCCGGCATGTCCTCCAACCAGGTGCCGGCAGCCAACATGCTGTTTGGCGATTGGCAAGAGACGGTCGTGGGCGAATGGGGCGTTCTCGAAGTAGAAGTGACTCCCTACGCGAACTTCCAGGCCGGGATCATCGGCGTGCGGGCGATTTACTCCATGGATGTCGGAGTGCGCCGCCCGTTTGCGTTCTCGCTGGCCACTTCGATTACCTGACCGATGCCGCCTAAGGATAGATCCATGACTTTGCTGGCGGCGGGCTCGCCGCTCGTCGCCGGCAATTCTTTTTCAGGAGACAAATCAATGCAAACCGTCAGAGTGAAAGTCACGCGGGCGTTTTACTACGACCGAACACTTCACGAAGTTGGCAGGCGGCTCGAATTGCCGAAACAGCACGCGCTCGAATTCAGCGCTGCCGGAAAAGTGGAAATGCTGCCCGATGATGCCGTAGAAAAACAGGTCATTGCGCGCGAGCGTCAACGCCAGGATGCCGGACAAGGGAAAGCCTGACCCGCGCAGGCGGCCGTAACCATTCACCAGGAGAAACGTATGCTGAACAATCAAGGCCAGGCGGCGAAAGCCGTCAAACTGCTCGACCCGGTGTCCGCCGCGGCCACCGTAAACGCCACATCTGCATGGATCGATGTTCGCGAAGCGGAAGGCGACATCGTTTTCACCAATCAGCTCGGCGCGATGACCGGTTCCCTGACGTGGGCAATTGAAGATGCGACCGACGGCTCCGGTACAGGCGCGGCTGCCGTCGTGCCGAATGAAGGCGCCTATGCCGCCGGCGCCGCGAACCAGATTCAAAAGCGCACGGTGAACGCATCAGCGGTGCGCGGCTGGGTGCGCTGCGTCGGCACCATCGTCACCGGCCCGGCGCTGGTCGCGGTGAACATCAAATACCACCCGAAAT
>JANNEZ010000224.1:0-6944 GCA_031379255.1 Rhodoferax sp.
GCCCTGACCCGCGGCAAAACGCGGCTGGTGTTGTCCAGTGTTGAAGCGCATCGCCCGTCGCCGGGCAGTTGGTGGACGCGCCTCTCCGAGCTGGCCTTACCGCTTGATGCGCCACCCGTGCCGGCCGAAGCGGCACCGACAACAAACGCCCCTGCGCCGGATTTGCCGATTTTTCTCAAGGTGTTGCCGCCAATGCCCGCCGCGCTGGCGCAGCCCGGCGTTCAAAGCTCGCAAAGCATTGAGGGAATACCAGCCGACGCGCCGAATGAACAAGACTCCAGGCTCTCCCGTGTGGGCCAGGCCATGCACCGCCTGCTTGAATGGCACGCTCAGTTGCAGGTGCAGGTTCAGGTGAACGGGCAGGTGAACGGGCAGGGCCGCGCACAGAGCCACGCAGAAGGCCGACAGGCGCAGGCAGACCTGCGGGTTGCTGTCATGCGTGAATTTGATTTGACGGCCGAAGATGGCCAGACGGCGGCACAGGCGGCCCAACGCATTCTGAACGGCGAGGGCGCCTGGGCGTGGGACGCTGCCGTGATCGACTGGCAAGGCAACGAGGTCGAATTGGTCCACAACGGTGTGACGCTGCGGCTGGATCGCCTGGTGCGGCGGCGCGACAGCGGCGCCTGGTGGGTTCTGGACTACAAGTTGACGTCCAACCCGCTGGCCGACGCGCAGCTGATGCGGCAACTGGGTCGATACCGGGCTGCGGTTCAAGCCGTTTACCCGGCGGCGCCAACCCATGCGGCTTTTTTGACGGCTGACGGCAAACTGGTCGAGCCGCACCTTGATTAGGAGGTTGAAATGCCCATCGAAACACGGTAATTTATATTCGTGTAAATATAATCAATTGTTTTTAATTAAAGTTTTATTAAACAATTGTTTATTAAAATACATAGCATACTAGTAAATATATTCTTGACTTAATTTTGATTAAATTGCATTAATTGTTGGTTATTTAATAAATTGTTGATACCCATGTTAATTAGTTTTTGCGCTACGGCACAATGTTGAACGCCATCGTGGTGGGCGCAGGCCCGGCCGGGCTGATGGCCGCCGAGGTGTTGTCGCAGGCCGGTGTTCAGGTGGCCGTTTACGACGCCATGCCCTCCGCCGGGCGCAAGTTTCTGCTGGCGGGCAAGGGCGGCCTGAACTTGACGCATTCCGAGCCGGCCGACGTGTTCGCCACCCGTTACGGCCGCCACCGCCTGCACGTCGCACCCTGGCTGCACGGTTTCGGCGCCGCGCAAATCCGCGAGTGGGCCAAGAGCCTGGGTGTGGAGACCTTCGTCGGCACTTCGGGCCGCGTGTTTCCCGCCGACATGAAAGCTGCGCCGCTGTTGCGCGCGTGGCTGCACCGGCTGCGCGCGCAGGGTGTGCGTTTTCACATGCGCCACCGCTGGCTGGGCTGGAACGATGCAGGCGCGCTGGTGTTTGAATCCCCGTCCGGGCCGGTGTTGGTTGACGCCGGCGCCGTGGTGCTGGCGCTCGGCGGAGGCAGCTGGTCGCGCCTGGGCTCGGACGGCGCCTGGGTGCCGGTGTTGCAGGCACGTGGCATCCACGTGGCGCCGCTGTTGCCCTCCAACTGCGGTTTTGACGTGGCCGGCGGCTGGAGCGGCCACTTCGCCAGCCGCTTTGCGGGGCAAGCCTTCAAGTCGGTGGCAATCCGCATCAACACGCCCGAAGCCTTTGCCCGCAAAGGCGAATTCGTCGCCACAACCACGGGCGTCGAAGGCAGCCTGATCTATGCCGCTTCCAGCCTGCTGCGCGACCAGATTGCCGCAGCAGGCCACGCCAGCTTCCACCTCGACTTGCGCCCCGATTTGCCGCTTGAAAAAGTGCTGGCGGAAGTCGCGCGCCCGCGCGGTTCACGGTCGCTCTCGATCCACCTCAAAAGCCGCCTCGGCATCGACGGCATCAAGGCCGCCATCCTGTACGAGCAGCTCGCCAAGGAAGACCTGGCAGACGCTGCCAAACTCGCCGCCGGCATCAAGGCCGTGCCGATCACGCTGTCCGCAGCGCGCCCGATTGATGAAGCCATCAGCAGCGCAGGCGGCGTGGCCTTTGACGGTCTCGACGCCAGCCTGATGCTGGCGCGCCAGACCGGTGTGTTCTGCGCCGGTGAAATGCTGGACTGGGAGGCGCCCACGGGCGGTTATTTGCTCACTGCCTGTTTGGCCAGCGGGCGGATTGCGGGGCGAGGGGTTTTGCAGTACCTGCAAGGGAAGTCTGTGGTTTAACACCCGGGTTTGAATGCCTTGTTTTATGCTATTAAATATATAGCAAACAAACAATATTTCACGTGACTTCGTGATTCAAAAAGCTTGAAAATCGTGAAAACGCGGGTTGATTTTTAAAAATGTTGATACCCATGTTAATAGTTGGGTTTGAAGTCTCTGATCTGCCTATGCGACGGCGGCGCGCCTCGATCCGCCCAGCCACCGGACCATGCGCCTGCGGTTTTGGGGTGGAGGCGCCGCGCGGGGCCGAATTGAAAGCAGACCTTTCAAGCAAGCGGAAAAGAGCTTGCATTGACAGCGGCCAACTTTTGGTCAATCCACTGACGGCGCGGTGTTCCGCGTCACAGGTTTACAACCACGGCTTGAGCCACCCCAACCCCGCTGACGTGCCTCCCGGCCGCTCGCCGCGCCGCGGCCGGTATTCACAGCCGATCCAGCCTTGCCAGCCGCAGCTTTTCGAGACCTCGTCAATCACGCCAAACAGGTAGGGGTAGTTGACTTCGCCAACGTCGGGCTCAAACCGTTCGGGCACTCCGGCCAACTGGAAATGGCCCACCCGCCCCGTGGGCAAATACAGCCGGATTTTGCTCGCAACATCGCCTTCCACAATCTGGCAGTGGTACAGGTCCATTTGCACTTTCAGATGGGTGGCGCCGACCTCTTTGACGATGTCGTGCGCATGGTCCTGGCGGTTCAGGAAAAAGCGTGGCTGGTCACGTGTATTGATGGGCTCGATCAGCACGTCCACGCCGGCTTTGGCGGCCTCTGCCGCTGCCCAGCGCAGGTTGCTCACATAAGTTGCCTGCAGGTCTGCCCTCTCCATCCCCTCGGGGACCAAGCCGGCCATCAGGTGGATGCGCGGGCAGCCCAGCGCCTGGGCATAGTCCAGCGCGAGCTGGACGCCGGCTTGAAACTCGTTTTCGCGCCCCGGGATGCAGGCGGTGCCGCGTGAGCTGCCCAGCACTGCGCGGGCGATGCCGTCGCGGTCCAGGCCGCCTGGCGGCACGTTGAACAACACCTGCTGCAGGCCATTGCCTTTCAGGCGCGCCGCGATTTCAGCCTTTTCCCACGCATAGGGAAAGAGGAATTCCACCGCCTTGAAGCCGTCGTTGGCTGCCGCTTCGAAGCGGTCCAGAAACGCGATCTCGGGGTACAACATCGACAGGTTGGCAGCGAATTGGGGCATGGCGGTCGGGCAGGTTGTGTTGGTGCGAACATCATACAAAAGCGCCTGAACGGCAGATTCACAAGGCCGAAAAAAAGAGCCGGCCTTTGCAAGCCAATACATGCCACTTCAGGGAACTGCGCAAAAGTACGTAGAGGTTTTTCTCTACCCGATACAGATTGAAACAATCTAAAATTGCGTAAAGTTTTAGGCAAAGCTGACGTTTCGTCGCTGCTGCCGGATCAGAACAACAGGACACCGCATGGAACATCACAACACCATCCCCTCGATCTTGGGGCCCGTTTCAAGGCCAGGCAGCCTCGAACAACTGCCGATGCGCAAGCTGGAGCCGCCTGAAACGCCGGTAGCCATGAAACTGGTGTTTTGGGTCGCCCTGGGCCTGCTGACCTACGGTGCGATCCGGTTCTTCGGGCGCTGAACAGGTCTCGCTCTCTCCTCGGCTTTGCTCCTGATCCAGGGCGCGACACCCTATCGGGCGGTTTCAGGAATAGGAATGGAATAAGTTGACGAGCCTTGACCCCGGCACTGGCTCCACAGTTAGGGCTGCTTGGTTCCCCACCTGACCCGGTTGGCCGCTTCACCATGCGGGAAGGCCCGTCAAAGCTATTTTACCCCCACGTTCACCCACTTCGTGTGGCTCTCCGCCCCCCGAGGGGGCTAATTTTTGGCTTCGCCGCTCTTCGAGAACTTGGGGCGGCCCGGCGAAAAATTGCATTTCTCCCCGGCGGCTGCGGCAAGTGCGCAACATAGAATCCACCGCATGTCTTACCTCGTGCTTGCCCGCAAATACCGGCCCCGGAGTTTCTCCGAGATGGTCGGGCAGGAGCACGTGGTGCGGGCGCTGGTGAACGCGCTGGAGTCCAAGCGGCTGCACCATGCTTACTTGTTCACTCGCACGCGCGGTGTTGGCAAAACCACGGTGGCGCGGGTGATGGCCAAGTCACTCAACTGCCAGGGCGCTGATGGGCAGGGCGGCATTACGTCCAGTCCCTGCGGTGTTTGCCAGGCGTGCACCGACATCGACAGCGGCCGGTTTGTCGACTACACCGAGCTGGACGCCGCCTCCAACCGTGGCGTGGATGAAGTGCAGTCGCTCTTGGAACAAGCGGTTTACAAGCCGGTGCAGGGCCGGTTCAAGGTCTTCATGATTGACGAGGTGCACATGCTCACCAACACCGCGTTCAACGCGATGCTGAAGACGCTGGAGGAGCCGCCGGAATACCTCAAGTTCGTGCTGGCCACGACCGACCCGCAGAAAGTGCCGGTCACGGTGCTGTCGCGCTGTCTGCAGTTCAATCTGCGGCCCATGGCACCCGAGACCATCCATGAACATCTGGTGAAACTGATGGGAATTGAAGAGGTGCTGGCCGAAGCGCCCGCCCTGCATTTGCTGGCACGGGCCGCCCGGGGCTCGATGCGCGACGCGTTGTCGTTGACCGACCAGGCCATTGCTTTTGGCAACGGCAGACTTGAAGCTGTGACCGTGCGCCAAATGCTCGGCAGTGTGGATCGCAGCCACGTTTTTGGGCTGATCGACGCCCTGGCGCGGGGCGATGGGAAAAGCGTTGTCCAGACGTCCGAGCAGTTGCGCGTCAATGGTCAAAGCGCGGCGTCAGCGCTTGAGGAAATGAGTGTGGTGCTGCAACGCATGGCCGTCATGCAGGTCGTCTCCCAGCTGGACGACGACCCGGATCCGGACGCGGCCGAGATGGCCCGGCTGGCGCGTTTGATGCCGGCTGACGAGACGCAGCTGCTGTACAGCCTGTGCCTGCACGGCCGTGGCGAGCTGGGCCTGGCGCCTGACGAGTACGCCGCCTTGACGATGGTGCTGCTGCGTTTGCTCGCTTTCAAGCCGGCGCGCACATCGACGGCTTCTTCAGGCGTCAACGTCGAAAAACCTCCTTCACTGGAAAAAAAAACTCTGATCCAGGCTGAAGCCGGGGAATCCGCGCAAGTCGCTGTGACCGTTGGCGCCGCCCCGGCAGGTCAGATATTGCACGTGCTCGATTCGCCCGAGCGGCAGGCGGCTCAAGCGGGAACAAAACTTGAACATGCGGTGTCGGCTTCTCCTTCTGAATATGCGCAGCATGCGAACCAGGCCGTTGGCATTCCGGTGCGCCAGCAACCGGATTCGCATGTGGATGAGCCTTTGGCGGCCAGTGCCACCGCGCCAGTGGCGCGCACCGAGGAAGGTGATTTTTGGCACCAACTGGTGCAAAAGCTTGTGGCTGGCGATCTGGTTGCGGCACTCGTGCGGGAACTGGCGCTTCAATCGCAACTGGTGGCCCGCGACGTTGACCAGTGGATTCTGCGGGTCGAGCGGGAATCGCTGAACCAGTCTGGCAGCCGTGACCGCCTTCAATCGGCGCTTCACCTGGCGGGGTTTTCAGTCAAGCTGGTGGTTGAGGTGGGGCGCGTGCTTGACAGCCCCGCCAAACGCAACGCGCAGCTGCAGGCGGAACGCCAGCTGGCAGCGGAGAAAATCATTTTTGAGGATCCGTTTGTGCAGGACATGATGCGCGACTTTGGAGCGAAAATCGTGCCCGGAAGCATCAAGGCCATTTGATCCCGCAGGGCTGGCCAGGGCCGCACGGCCGCCCATTTCAATTCACAGTGAAACAGAGAAGGAAATCGAATGTTCAACAAAGGCCAGTTGGCCGGGCTGATGAAACAGGCCCAGGCGATGCAGGACAACATGAAAAAAGCCCAGGACGAGCTGGGCAATATTGAAGTGACGGGCGAGTCGGGCGCTGGCCTGGTCAAGGTCACCATGACCTGCAAACACGACGTGCGGCGCGTCGCCATTGACCCGAGCCTCCTTGCAGACGACAAAGACATGCTCGAGGACCTTGTGGCCGCTGCTTTCAATGCGGCCGTGCGAAAGGCGGAGGACACATCCTCCGAGAAAATGGGGAAGATCAGCGCAGGCATGCCGGGGCTGCCCGGCGGTATGAAGTTTCCGTTTTGATGGTCTGCCCAGAGCAGCGGCTATAGCCCGTGGCGGATTCCAACGCGCTTGAGACGCTGATCCAGTCGCTGCGGCTGTTGCCAGGCGTTGGCGTGAAGTCGGCTGCCCGCATGGCCTTTCACCTGCTTCAGCACAACCGGCCCGGCGCGCGGACCCTTGCGCTGGCGCTCGACCAGGCGGTGCAGACGGTGCGCCAATGCGAGTTGTGCCATACCTTCACGGAAAGCGAAGTTTGCAAGACTTGCGCTGACCCGAAACGCGACCGCAGCAAGCTCTGCGTAGTTGAGACCCCGGCCGACCAGTCGGCGGTGGAGCGCACGGCTGCGTACGACGGTTTGTATTTTGTCTTGATGGGGCGATTGAGCCCGCTCGACGGGATTGGACCCAAGGATATCGGTCTCAAGAAGTTGTTTGAACGCGTCCTGGAAGGCGAGGTCCAGGAAGTGATTCTGGCCACCAATTTCACGGCAGAAGGTGAAGCCACGGCCCATGTGATTGGCGAAGCCCTCAAGCCCCATGGCCTGAGGCTCACACGCCTGGCCCGCGGTGT
>JANNEZ010000227.1:0-1780 GCA_031379255.1 Rhodoferax sp.
AATATGCCGCACACTTGAAACCGTTGGTGCAAGCGCATCTTGGCCATGCATGTCATAAAAATCCGCTCCCACAGCCATTCTCCAGCCATCCATGCCATCCAATTTCTCCGCAATTTCCCCCACCATCACCGCCTTTGAACACTCACCCGATGGCGGCAAGGGCCTCGCGCGTGACACGCGCGTGCGCTGGGCGCTCGAAGAAGTGGGCCAGGCTTACGAGGTGCGTCTGGTTTCGTTCAAGGCGATGAAGGAGGCCGCCCATTTGGCGCTGCATCCTTTCGGGCAGATACCGACCTATGAGGAAGGCGATCTCGCCTTGTTCGAGATGGGGGCGATCGTGTTCCACATCGCGCAGCGCCATGCGGGCCTGCTGCCGATTGAGGCGAATGCCCGGGCGCGCGCGATTCCCTGGATGTTCGCCGCCCTCAACACGGTGGAGCCACCGATCCTCGAATTCGTCACCGCCAGGATCTTTGAGGCCGACAAGCCCTGGGCCGCGCAACGCCTGCCCCTCGTCGCCGATCGCGTCCGCAACCGGCTGGGCCAGCTTTCCCGTCGCCTTGGGCCTGCCGACTGGCTCGATGGCGCGTTCAGCGCGGGCGACCTGATGATGGTGCCGGTGCTGAAGAAGAAATCAAACTAGCACTTTCGCCAGAAACGTTGGTGGGAGCGGTTTTCCGCGGCATACTGGCTGGGAGACGCACCCACCAACAGTTTCGGGAAGATGGCCTTTTGAAAGCTTATGGCGTTCCGCATTCCTCTGAAACCTATCGCTAGAGGCTGCATCTGGCGATATCTGTATTATCCAAATTGAAAGCCGCGCTAAGCATCAAACTAAAAAACAGGAAAGCCCGTGCCCCGTATCTTTGACAACATCGAGAAATCGCTTCTCCCGGCACTCAAGGAGACGCTGGCCATTTCCGAGCGCTCCGACTTTTGTGTTGGGTACTTCAATTTGCGTGGCTGGAAATCCATCGATGAGTTGATTGAAAAATGGGCGGGCGGACCCGGTCAGCAATGTCGCTTACTTGTCGGGATGCAGCGCCTGCCGTCGGATGAGTTGCGCGACGCCTACAGCCTGCTGCCGGACGAAAACCAAATCAGCAATCAAGTGGTCATCCGCCTGAAACGCAGATTGGCTGAAGAGTTCCGTACACAACTGACGATTGGTGCGCCGACCGATGCCGACGAAATGGGATTGCGCAGACTTTCCGCGCAACTCAAGGCGGGCAAGGTCATCGTAAAACTTTATCTTCGACACACACTGCACGCCAAGCTATATCTCTGCTTTCGCCCTGACCCCAACAATCCAATCACAGGTTTTCTCGGCTCCAGCAATCTCACATTCTCTGGCCTTGCCAGGCAGGGGGAACTGAATGTAGACGTACTCGATCACGACGCCACAGAGAAGCTCGCCAAGTGGTTCAACGACCGTTGGGATGACAAGTGGTGCATCGACATCACCAAGGAACTGATTCAGGTCATCGACGAAAGCTGGGCGCGCGCCGAGTGCCCGCCGCCGTATCAGATTTACGTCAAGATGGCCTATCACCTGGCAGAGGAAGCGCGAGCCGGCCTTTCGGAATTCACCATCCCCGCCGATATGCGCGGAGTGATGCTTGATTTTCAGTCGGCAGCGGTTCGTATAGCTGCGCGGCATTTGGAAAAACGCGGCGGCATCATTCTTGGCGATGTCGTCGGCCTTGGCAAAACGCTTATGGCGACGGCGCTGGCACGCGTCTTTCAGGATCCCCCTCGCTCGCTCGAAACGCTGATTTTG
>JANNEZ010000240.1:0-10205 GCA_031379255.1 Rhodoferax sp.
CACTGGACAACACCAGCCGCGTTTTGCCGCGGGTCAGGGCCACGTACAGGGCGTTGAGCTCTTCCCGTTTGCGCTCCTGCAGGTCACGCGCGAGCAGCGATTCAGCGCAAGCCGGTGGCAGTTTTTCACTCGCCAAAAATACAAATTTCAGCGGCCGGGGCGACTCGCCGGGCCAGTCGATCAAGACGCCCATCGATTCGGCGCGCGGCGGGTTGGCGTCTGAATCCAGCAGCACAACCAGCTCGGCTTCGAGACCCTTGGCGCCGTGAATCGTCAACAGTTGCACGGCATCGTCCACCACCGCTGCAGCGGCCTGCACACGGCCCGACTTGAGCGCCCGCACAAAGCCATACGGCGTGGCAAAGCGGCCGCCATCCTGCTGCAGGGCCGCACCCGGCAAGGCCCGCAGATTGGCCAGCACTGCGGCGCGCTGGGCGCTGGGCGCAGCAGCCGCATACCGCGCCAACACATCGCCATGGCTGTAGATGGCTTGCAGGGCGTCGTGCGGTGGCAGTTCATTCACCCACCGGCGCCATTGCTGCAGCACGGGGCCAATCGGCTGCAAAGCCACAACGGTTTGCCCGGCGCCCAGCAACAGGCCCAACCACGATCCGCCGCAAGCCTGCTGCTGCAACGCCAGCTGCGCCAGCGCTGCGTCATCAACACCAAACAGCGGCGATTTCAACACCCGCGCCATCGACAGATCATGCCGGGGCGACACCAGCACGTCGAACAGGGCGACCAGGTCCTGCACTTCACAACACTCAATCAGCGCGGTTTTTTCACCTATTTGCGACGGCACCTGCAGCGCCCGCAGCGCTTCATGCAAGGGCGCCAAAGACGCCCGCCGGCGCGACAGCACCATGATGTTTTTAGGCAAGCTGCCTTGTGCAATCTGCCAGGCAATCCATTGGGCGGCCTGGCGCGCCTCGCGCATCCGCAGGCTCTCCTCCACTTCGGTTTGCGGCGCCGAAAGGGTGTCGCGCCAGGCGCCGCAAGCGGATTCGGGCGACGTCAAATCGCCAACTGACCGGCTGATCTGCGGCAATCGAAGCACTTCGCCGGCCAGTGTGGCGCTGGTGGTGTGTTCGCGAAACCCGTCATAGACGTCGCCTTCAACGTCCCCGCGCATGGCGGTTTGCATGACCGTGTTGACAGTATGGATGACCGCCAGCGCATTGCGCCGGGTGTGGTCGCAACTGAGCAAATCGCCGCCCAACTCCTGTTGCACAAACGCTTTCGCCGCTTTGAACACCTGCGGCTCGGCGCGCCGAAAGCGGTAAATGCTCTGCTTCGGGTCGCCCACGATGAACACGCTGGGCGCCGCGCCGGCGCCGCTTCCAACATAGGCCGACAGCCAGGAAAACAGGGCCTGCCATTGCAAGGGGCTGGTGTCCTGGAATTCATCGACCATCACGTGCCGGATGCGCGCGTCAAGGCGCTGTTGCAGCCAGCCCGACAGCACCGGATCACAGAGAATCAGGCTGGCCGCGCGCTCCACGTCGTTCATGTCAATCCAGCCGCGCTCGCGTTTGAGCGCGGCATATTCAGCGACCAGCAAGCGGGACAGCCGCCCCATGCGCTGCTGGTAAACCCAGGCCGCGTGCTGGCGCTGCGCCTGCAGGATGCAAAGCGCGAGCGCCTGGGCCCCACGCACCCGCTCGATGCCTTTGATTTTTTCGCTGAATTTGCGTGCCGCGCCTTCCTTGGTCAAAAGCGCGGCCAGGGCCGCCGTCACATCAAGCTGGCCAGGCGGCTGGCCCAGCGCCTGTTCCAGCTCGACGCCTTTGGCCGAATAACTCGGCGCGTCCGCGCGGCCCAGAGTGACTGCGGCATCTCGAAAAATTTGCAGATTCACAGGGCTCTTTGCCAGCGCGTCGTGCGGCTCCTGCAATCCCGCAAAACCGGCAAGCTGCTGCGAAAAATGCGCCACTGAGCTGTCTACCACGCCCGCGGCGTCGGCCATGGCGAATTCAAGGCGCTTGTCCAAAGCTGTTTGAAGGGCGCGCTCGGTCTGGAAGCGGCCATAGTCCAAAACAACGGCCTCAAAGTCGGCGCGAAGAGTGTCGTTGGCGATGAGGGCCGCGTAAAACCGGCGCCAGACGTGTGCCTTGGCGTCTTTGTCGTCTTCCAGCAGATCGTAATTCGACGGCAAACCCAGCTGCGCCAAAACGCCATACGGCGCGTTGCGCAGCAGGGTCGCAAACCAGCTGTGAAAAGTGCGTATCTGGACGGGTTGCCCCGTGGCCAACACCGTGGCGTGCAGGTTCGCCAAACGGCTCTGCATGGCGGCTCCAGCCCCGGCTTCGGCCGGAAGGCCACGCATCAACAGTTCTTCCCTCAGCCGGGCGGAATCGGCGGTCGAAAAGTCTTCGAGCCATTGCTGCAGCCGCTCACGCATTTCGCCAGCGGCGCGTTTGGTGAAGGTAATCGCAAGAATTTCCTGCGGCTCCGCGCCTTCGAGCAAGGCGCGCAGGATGCGTGAAACCAGCATCCAGGTTTTGCCTGCGCCGGCACAGGCCTCTATCGCGACGTGGCGGCGGGGGTCACACGCGATGGCGTAAAACACCGGCGCGCTGACCGCGCGGCCATTGTGCTCGTAGGCGGGGGTCATGGCGTGCGCATAGCGACAGGTGTGGGAGTCATGTTTTCCCGCTGGGCCGCTCCCGAGGGAAAATGCGCCCCCTCGGGGGGCAGCGAACCACGCGAAGCGGGGAGCGTGGGGGCTCTTTTCACGTCCAGAAGTCCTTGCGGCACATCCCGCGCGCAGCGCAAAATTCGCAGGCAAAACCCTCGCCCATGGCGGGCATCGCGCGGCCTTCCGAGATCCCCTGAAGGTCGTCCAGAATGCCGTCTGCCAACTGGCTGCGCAACCTCACAATGTCTGGCTGCGGATAAATCTTCGTATCGTCCTTTTCACCCACATTCACGTAAGCTGCGGCAATGTTGTCCACATCAAACAGCGCGGCGTAAAACGCGAGTTGGGTGTCTTCATTGCCTGCCTTGATGCGCTCGCTGGTCACCGTTCGGCCCTCGGTCTTGTAGTCCATCACCAACAGCGCGCCATCCTTCTGGCGGTCCAGGCGGTCCAGTTTCCCGATCAGCGTGACGGGACCCAAGCGCATTTCCTTCCAGACCTCAGCCCGCTCGAACTCATGGCCCGCGTTCTGGTGCTCACCCAGCCAATCGAGGTAACCCGCGCGCACACGCGGCCACGCGGCGGAAAAAGGCAAAAACTCGGCAGCCGACAAACCCAGGTCAATCGTGGCTTGTTGCGCCGCCTGGTTGATGAGCCGCTCCCGCGCCGGGCGATCCGTTGCGGCCGACTCGCCCAGGGCCGTCTGAAAATGGAACAACACCCGGTGCAGCCAGATGCCGAAGTCGCGTTTGTCGACTTCGGTGTCCAGTTCTTCCGCTTCATTCAATTGCAGTTGACGCAATGCGAAGAACCGGTAGGGGCAACGGCGCAGGTCGTCATAGGCGCTGGCTGACAATCGGAGCACCGGCAAGGCCCGACCCGAGGGGCCTGGCATGTGTGACGGGTTGGCCTTCAACGCGATGCTGACCCGGGGATCGTCCGCAAAAACTGCGCGGGCAGCGCCGCCAATGTGCCCCGGCGGATGCGAAGCCCCATCGCGCAGCTTGATGTCATGGGTCAGCGCCAGCACAAAATCGCTGGGCGTGTTGCGCTCGCCGGCTTCACCCGCGCGCCACAGAAGGTCCAGCTGCGGCGACGACAACGCACAATCCCAGGATGCCCGCACCGCAGTTGCCAACTCGGCCCGTGCCGGCAAGCCCAGCGCAACGCGCTGCAAGGCGGTCCAAGCCCCGGCCGGCTCTGGATACGCCGGCAGGTGGGTTGCATCACAACCCGCCATCACCACGGCGCCCAGCGTCCGGCCCAGCAGTTGCGCCAGCGGCAGGATCACCACCTGCGCGTTCTGCGGATGGGGCGGCGAATAATAGCTCGCTTCAAGCGCCTGCTCGACCCAGACAACGAACTCGCTGGCGCTCAGTTGAACGCCGAATCCGGGGAAATCGCCAAGGGCTTCGCCATCCCACGCGCCAGCCGGCATCGTGCCGGGCAGTGTCGCCAGCTTCAGCGCGTCGAGCACGGCGCGCCCGGCGCCGTCAGCCGCCATCACGGCCCATTGACCGGATTCAAGCAACACGGCGCGCAAGTCGCCCAGCCATTGAATCAAGGTGCGGCCGTGCAGAAGCCGCCTGCGCAATCGGTTCACGGCCTCCACACACAGGCGGCTGGTTTCGCTCAGGCCAGGGGAGTGGCGGGGCTCGCCGGGCCAATCGCGCAAAACCGCTTTTCGCGCCTCGTGTTCGAGCTGGTCGATTGGCTCGGCAACACTTCCAGCCAAGATCGTTTCATTTGACGAAATCATTCCATTTGAAAACGCCGGCGCGTTTTTAAGCCAATCGAGCACGTCGTCGGTGGAGGCGTTCCAGCGGCAGGCGCGCAAGAGCGACATCAGGCTGGCGCTCGCCCGCGTGGTCGAGAGTTTCCAGCCGGTTTCGTCTCGGATCTGGACACCGAGCTCACCCAGAATGGCGCGCATACGCCGGACCAGCTGGCGGTCCAGCGCCACCAGGCCAATCTGCGATGCGATGCCTGGCGTTCGCGCCAGATGGCCCAGAACACAGGCGCAGGCCCGTTCCGCCTCGTCTTCAAAATCCGTTGCAGCGTGGATCTTCAGGTTGCCACCGCGCGCGTGGGAAGCGTAGGACGATGGCTCCTGCGGCAACTCTTGAAGCGCCATCCGGATACAGCGGGAACCCAGCTTCAACGCCAATGCGTCCACCAGCGGCTCGGTTTGAAACCCGTCAATCACCATCAACAGTTCCGGTTCGGCCCCAAAAAGGGTGTCGGTCGCGTAAGCCGAAGTACTCACCCACGCCAGCGCGATTCGGCCAATCGCCGATTCGAAGGCCAATGCCGGCTCAGAAAGCCCCGACACCAGTACCTGGGCGAGCTTGATGCCCCAGGCGACGCGTTGCCCAGGCGCGACCGCCGCTGCCACACCGGCGAGGCTCCAGGCCGCTTCCATCAGCTTGGGGGCCAGCCCGGCACTGTGCTCAGACAGGCCCGCCTGGCGCAACAGGGAACGCGCGGTCATGAAATCAAAGGCTGCGTCAAGGCGCAGATCGCCGTCCTTCGGCGCAAAACCACCGAGTCCACGCGCCCAGTTCAGAGTCGACTCGAAACGCGGCACAAAGGCAGCACAGCCGGCCGACAAACTTTCCGAAACCACCCAGGCACGTCGCGCCTCCTGGATCAATTGGGCAAAAGGCACCAACACGACGGCCTGTGATGGATGCACTTGACGCCTCAACAGCGCATCACGCAGTTTTGCCATCACGAGCGCCCACGACCGTGTGGCACGATGCGTTTTGTCAATAGCGGCCATAGCCGACGTCGGGGCGCTGGCAAGCGCAGCAGTCTTGATTTCTGTCACAATTTCCCCACTTTACCTGTAGCCCCTGTTTCAACTCCCCGTCCCTACGGCAACCGAAGGAACCCCCCAATGGCCAGCGAACTGATCAAACACATCTCCGACTCATCCTTCGAAGCCGACGTGCTCAAAAGCGCCACCCCGGTTCTGGTGGACTACTGGGCCGAGTGGTGCGGGCCGTGCAAAATGATCGCGCCCATCCTGGACGAACTCTCGACCACCTACGCCGGCAAATTGCAGGTCACCAAGATGAATGTTGACGAAAATCGCGACATACCGGCCAAATTCGGCATTCGCGGCATTCCAACGCTGATGTTGTTCAAAGACGGGCAATTGGCCGCGACCAAAGTAGGCGCGATGAGCAAAGCCCAGATGACCGCCTTCATCGACCAGCAGTTGGCCTAAAGCTGTTTCCCGGCCGGCCCAGACACCGCTTCTGGGCAGGGCCAATTCCTGTCATAATTCCGCCAGATCGCCGGTTTGCACACGAAATCGGTTCGAGTTTCCGGCAAAGAGCCATTGCAGCGGCAAACAGGCCGCCCCTGCTGAACCCCCCAATTTTGTATTTCACTACGCCCGATTGCGGCGACATTCCATGCACTTAAACGAACTCAAGGCACTGCACGTGTCAGAAGTCCTCAAGCAGGCCGAAGAGCTTGAAATTGAAAACACCGGCCGCATGCGCAAGCAGGAGTTGATGTTTGGCATCATCAAGAAACGCGCCCGCACCGGCGAGCAGATCATTGCCGATGGCGTGCTGGAGATATTGCCCGACGGCTTCGGCTTCCTGCGCAGCCCAGACACGAGTTACACCGCCAGCACCGACGACATTTACATCTCTCCCAGCCAGGTGCGCCGTTTCAACCTGCACACCGGCGACATGATCGAAGGCGAGGTGCGCACGCCCAAGGACGGCGAGCGTTACTTTGCGCTGAACAAGCTCGACAAGGTCAACGGCGATTCGCCCGAGAGCAACAAACACAAGGTGATGTTTGAGAACCTGACGCCCCTGTTTCCCAAGGTGCAGATGAAGCTCGAACGCGACATCAAGGGCGACGAAAACATCACCGGCCGCGTGATCGATCTGATCGCCCCCATCGGCAAGGGCCAGCGTGCCTTGCTGGTGGCCCCGCCCAAGAGCGGCAAGACCGTGATGATGCAGCACATCGCCCACGCCATCGCCGCCAACTACCCCGACAGCCACATGATGGTGTTGCTGGTTGACGAACGCCCCGAAGAGGTGACGGAGATGCAGCGCACGGTGAAGGGCGAAGTGATCGCCTCCACCTTTGACGAGCCCGCCGCCCGCCACGTGCACGTGGCCGAAATGGTGATCGAACGCGCCAAACGCCTGGTCGAGTTGAAGAAGGACGTGGTGATTTTGCTCGACTCCATCACCCGCCTGGCGCGCGCCTACAACAACGTGGTGCCCTCCTCCGGCAAGGTGCTCACCGGCGGTGTGGATTCCAACGCCTTGCAGCGCCCCAAACGTTTCCTGGGCGCCGCGCGCAACGTGGAGGAAGGCGGCTCCTTGACGATCATCGCCACCGCGCTGATCGACACTGGAAGCCGCATGGACGAAGTGATCTTTGAAGAGTTCAAGGGCACCGGCAACAGCGAGATCCACCTGGACCGCCGCCTCTACGAGAAACGCGTGTTCCCATCGATTCAGCTCAACCGCAGCGGCACGCGCCGCGAAGAGCTGCTGCTGCAACCCGAGGTGCTGCAAAAAACCCGCATCCTGCGCCAGTTCTTGTACAACATGGACGAAATCGACGCGATGGAACTGGTGCTTAAGCAAATGAAGGGAACCAAGAACAACATGGAGTTCTTCGAGCAGATGCGCAAGGGTGGATGACGTTGCCCCCACGGTCGTCCACTTCGTGTGACTCCCTGCCCCCCGAGGGGGCCGCATTTTGCCTTGGGGCGGTCCGGCGGCAAAACATCCGAATTTCGTCTTATAATCAAAGGCTTACCGCGAAAAGTACTCTGGAGTGTCCAGTGGCGGCTCTCGCAACTGAATCAGGAATATCATGAAAGACGGCATTCACCCCAATTACCGCGACGTTTGTTTTCTGGACCTGTCCAACAACTTCAAATTCGTCACCCGCTCCTGCGCCAACGCCAAGGAAATGATCAAAATGGAAGACGGCCGCGAGTTGCCTCTTTTCAAACTTGACACGTCCAGTGAGTCACACCCCTTCTACACCGGCACCCAGAAGTCCGTGGACAACATGGGTGGTCGCGTCGAGCGCTTCCGCAACCGTTTCGGCAAAACTGCGGCCAAATAAGCCGCAACCCCGTCAGCGGAACCGAAATCCAGACGCGCCACAGGGCATTTCAAGCCTTGCCTTGACCGTCAAACCAAGCGCCAAAGGGCAGCCGGTCGACCGCGCTGCCCTTTTGTTTTGGGCGCCAGGGCTTTCGCGCGTTGCATGAACCAACCCAGTCCCGCCATCGTTGCGCAGGGCGCTGTGCGCCGGCTTCCACGCCTTGCCCTGTGGTTGTTTTGCGCCGCCTACGTGTTGCCCGGACTGTTCGGCCGCGAGCCTTGGAAAAGCGCCGACATGACCGCCTTTGGCTTCATGCATTCGCTGGCCTTGGGAAATTCGCCCTGGTTGTCGCCCCACCTGCTCGGCCAGGCGCCACAGGTTGAAGGTCTTTTGCCGTATTGGCTGGGCGCCTGGGCCATCCAGGGCCTGCCGTTTCTTCACAATGATGCAGCGGTGCGACTGGTTTTTGCCCTGCTGCTGGGTTTGACGCTGGCCGCCACCTGGTACGGCGTGTATTACCTGGCCCGAAGCCCCCAGGCGCAACCCGTGGCCTTCGCATTTGGCGGTGAAGCCAACCCGGCCGACTACGCCCGTGCCATGGCCGATGGCGGCTTGCTGGCCTGCATCGCCACGCTCGGGCTGGCCCAGCTGTCGCATGAAACCACACCGGCAGCCGTCCAGCTATGCTGCACCGCATTGTGTTTCTTCGCCTTTGCCGCCCTGCCATACCGGGTTGTGGCGCCGGCTCTGTGTGCAAGCGTGGGCCTGGCCGGGCTGGCCTTGTCGGGCGCTCCGGCCGCGGCGGTGCTGCTGGGCGCGGGCGGATTGTTGATCCATGCCATGGAGCGGCCGGTATCGGACGACAGCAGCTTCGGCGAGGAAGTCATTCAACCCGATGTTCGCCTGGCGTCGCATCGGCTGGCCATCGGCTGGGGTATTTTCCTCTTGCTGGCGGGCGTGATTTTCCTTGCAAGCCAGCTGTCGCTCTGGCGCTGGCGGATAGAGCTGCCGCAACTGCTCAACAGCGGCGGCCACGACTGGCACGGCATCGCGCGGCTCTTGTTGTGGTTCACCTGGCCCGCCTGGCCCTTGGCCTTGTGGACGCTTTGGCGGTGGCGCCGCCAGGTGGGGCAGATTTTCCGCGGACGCATGCACCGCCACCTGGCCCTGCCGATCCTGTTCGTTGCTGTGGCATTGGGCGCCACGCTGGCCACCACCGCCGGAGACCGCGCGCTGCTGCCAGCGCTGCCGGCGCTGGCAGCGCTGGCGGCTTTTTCATTGCCTACCCTGGGCCGCACGGTGGCGGCGCTGGTCGACTGGTTCACGCTGCTGTTTTTCACCGGCTGCGCCATCGTGATCTGGGTGGTGTGGATTGCGATGCAAACCGGCGTGCCGCCCCAGCCGGCCGCCAACGTGGCGCGGCTGGCACCCGGCTTCGCGCCGAGTTTTTCGCTCACCGCCCTTTTGCTGGCGGTTGCCGCAACGGCCGTCTGGGCCTGGCTGGTCAATTGGCGCGTGGGACGGCACCGCGCGGCGATCTGGAAAAGCATGGTGTTGCCGGCCGGCGGCGCGGCGCTGTGCTGGATGCTTTTGATGACCCTTTGGTTGCCCTTGCTGGATTTCGCCCGCAGTTACACCGCCCTGACACGCCAGATCAGCCGGGTGGTGGGCGACGCTCCATGCGTCGAGGCGCATGGGCTGGACCCGGGCCAGATCGCGGCCTTCCAGTTTCACGCGCGCCTTAAATTGCAAACGGCCGCATCGCGCGCGAGTTGCCCTTGGTTGCTGGTCGACCGCGACAAAGTGGCCAGCCTTGCGCTGGCGGTGAACCTGAAAGACTGGACCCCGCAATATTTCGGTTATCGCCCCACCGACCGCGACGACGACGTGTTGCTCTACCGCCGCTCTGGCCGGGGTTCGCCCTAGGGCCTGAACCACCTTGTCTGAACTGAAAACCATCGCCCAACACGCGGGCACGGTCCTGATTGGGCAACTGGCTGTGATGGCCTATTCTGTGACCGACACCATTGTTGCCGGGCGTTATTCCAGCACCTCGCTGGCGGCGCTGTCGGTCGGTGCTGCGATCTACATCAGTGTGTTTGTGGCCCTGCTGGGTGTGACGCAGGCCATGTTGCCGATCTGGGCCGAGCTGTACGGCGCCGGGAAAAACGCCGCCATCGGCCGCTCGTTCCGCCAAGCGCTGTATCTGTGCGCGATCACCTCAACCATCGGCATGGCGATCCTCTTTCATCCGCAGGCGATTTTCCGCTGGACACAGGTGCCCGATGCCTTGCGCCAGGAGGCGCTTGACTACCTCGCCGTGCTGGCCTGGACGCTGCCACCTTCGCTGCTGTTTCGCATGGTCAGCACCCTGAACCAGAGCCTTGGGCGCCCGCTTCTGGTGACCTGGCTGCAGATTGGCTCGTTGGCGCTCAAGGTGCCGCTGTCGATTTGGTTTGCCTTCGGT
>JANNEZ010000438.1:0-5142 GCA_031379255.1 Rhodoferax sp.
ATACGCCAGTGAACGGGTGGTGTTTGGCCGACCGACCGGCCAGAACCAGGGCATCCAGTTCCCGATAGCCGACAGCTACATCGAAACCGAAGCCGCCAACCTGATGCGCTTCAAGGCCTGCGCCCTGTTTGACGCCAAACAGCCCTGCGGCGCCGAGGCCAACATGGCGAAATACCTGGCGGCCAAAGCTTCGTGGGAAGCCGCCAACGTGTGTCTGCAAACCCACGGCGGTTTTGGTTTTGCCTGCGAATACGATGTGGAGCGCAAGTTCCGCGAGACCCGGCTCTACCAGGTGGCGCCGATTTCAACCAACCTCATTTATTCGTACGTGGCGGAGCATTTGCTCGGTTTGCCGCGTTCGTTTTAAAATTAACATGGGTGTTAATTATTGGGTTAAAAACCCCGATTTTTCAAAATTTATGAAAAAATTGGCCTTCAAGTCACGAATAATGTGCATAGTTTGCTATTAATAATGTAGCAAACGCTTTTCAATTGATTTTCCATTTGCTGTTTCTTTTGTTTTAAACACCGTTCGTCCACAGCCTTCCAGGCGCAAGCCCACACACCCATGACCACCAGCCCCAGCGCCCCCAGCGCGATCCTTGCCGCCTTTGCGGCCAATCTGCGTTTCGAGGCTATTCCGGACCACGTCGTGCGCAAAACCGAAGACTTGCTGGTCGACTGGTTTGGCTCCTGCCTGGCGGGCAAGGGCGCGCGGCCGGTGGAGTCGATCGCCAAGTTTGCGTCGCAGATGGGCCCGGCCACCGGCAAGTCCGAACAACTGGTCAGCCGCGTGCAGACCTCGCCCTATTTCGCGGCGATGGTCAACGCCGCCGCATCGCATGTCGCCGAGCAGGACGACGTGCACAACGGCTCGGTGTTCCACCCGGCGGCGGTGGTGTTTCCGGTGGCGCTGGCGCTCACGCAGTCGCTCGGTTTGAGCGGCAAACGCCTGCTCACGGCGGCAGTGGCGGGTTATGAAGTGGGCATCCGCGCGGGCGAGTTTCTGGGCCGCTCGCATTACAAGGTTTTTCACACCACTGGCACGGCGGGCACGCTGGCTGCTGCTGCTGCCGCGGGCAACCTGCTGGGTCTGGACGCGCAGCAGATGCAACATGCGCTGGGCTCGGCGGGCACGCAGTCGGCCGGGCTCTGGGAGTTTTTGCGCACCGGCGCCGATTCAAAACAGTTGCACACCGCGCACGCCGCTGCAGCAGGCTTGTTTTCCGCGCAACTCGCGCAAGACGGCTTCACTGGCGCGGCGCAAGTTTTTGAAGGCGCGCAGGGGCTGGCGGCCGGCATGTCAAGCGACGCCGATCCGGCGAAACTGACCGATGGCCTGGCGATGGACGGCACCGCCACGCGCTGGGCGACCATCGAAACCTCGTTCAAATACCACGCCTGTTGCCGCCACACCCACCCAGCGGCTGACGCGCTCTTGCACGTCATGAAAACCCACACGCTTAAAGCCGCTGACATTGCCCGCGTGGAGACCCACGTGCACCAGGGCGCGATTGACGTGCTCGGGCCGGTGGTCAACCCCGTCACCGTGCACCAGAGCAAATTCTCCATGGGCACCACGCTGGCGCTGGCCGCGCAGTTTGGTTATGCGGGTTTGACGGAGTTCGACGAGCATTTCAACGACGCGGCAACCAGGGCCTTGTGCAGCAAGGTCAGCATGGCACTGGACGCCGAGGTCGACGCCGCCTACCCGCGCCGCTGGATCGGCAAGGTCACTGTCACCACCACCGACGGCCGCAGCCTGCAGGGCCGCGTCGATGAGCCCAAGGGCGACCCGGGCAATACCCTCACGCGCGAGGAGATCACCGCCAAAGCCAAGCGACTGGCCGCCTACAGCCAGGCGGCCAGCCCGTCGGACGTAGACCTCGCCATTGAGCGCCTGTGGAGCATTGCCTACATCGCCGAAGTCACACGCCTGCTGGGCCCTGCGCCCGCGCCGCTGCGCTGACGGCGGGTTCGTTGCGGGGGTGGGGCAAGGGAATCCGCCAATGCCAGTTTGAGCGAATTCGGGCAAGATCAGGCCACTGTTTAACGGAGTCCTCATGCGTTCTGCAAATACCCCATTTCCCGCGCTACTGGCTGCTGCTGCCCTGGTCGCTGGCCTGGTTGGCTCCAGCGGAGCGCTGGCGCAAACCGCTTACCCGGGCGACAAGCCTGTGGCCCTGATGATCCCCTTCGCAGCCGGCGGCCCCACCGACATATTGGCCCGCATGATGGCCGTGCCCATGGGAAAGTCATTGGGCGGCACGGTGGTGGTGGAAAACGCGGTGGGCGCAGGCGGCACCATTGGCGCCACCAAAGCGGCGCGCGCGGCCCCCAACGGCTACACCATCTTCTTGCACCACATGGGCATGGCGACGGCGCCCGCCTTGTACAAAAAGCTCCAGTTTGACCCGCTCAAAGACTTCGAATACATCGGCCAGGTGGTTGACGTGCCCATGACGCTGCTGGCGCGCAAGGACTTCCCGGCCAACAACTTTGCCGAGTTGCAGGCTTACGTCAAAGCCAACAAAGACAAGGTGTCGCTGGCCAACGCCGGCCTGGGCGCGGTCTCGCATTTGTGCGGCCTTTTGTTCATGTCAGCCATCGGCGCCGATCTCACCACGGTGCCCTTCAGCGGCACCGGCCCGGCTATGAACGCGCTGCTGGGCAGCCAGGTCGACCTTTTGTGTGACCAAACAACAACAACCGTGCCGCTCATCAAAGACGGCCGCGTGAAGGTGTTTGGCGTCACCACACAATCCCGCTTGGCCGCGTTGCCCAATGTGCCCACGCTGGACGAGCAGGGCCTCAGGGGGTTTGAAGTGAAAGTCTGGCATGGCATGTACATGCCCAAAGGAACACCCGCGCCGTTGCTGGAGAAAGTGGGCGTGGCCCTGCGTGCCGCGATGCAAGACCCGATGGTCAAGTCGCGTCTGGCAGATTTGAATGCAGACATCGTGCCCTTGGACAAAATGACGCCGGCCGGGCTTAAAAATTACCTTGAATCTGAAACCGCCAAGTGGGGCCCTGTGATCAAAAAGGCGGGAATTTACGCGGATTGACCATTTGCAAAATTGAAAGCAAGTCCGCAAGCCACCAAAAATTCTGCCTAATCTGTAAGGTTTTTTGCATATTTGCACCAATCTGGCTGCAAGCCGACGACAATCCTCAGTTCCGTTGAAAGACCGCAAAGGAGCCGGAAGTGTTCAATCCATTCAAAGCATCGTTGTTGGGCTTCGCCCTTCTGGCCGCAGCGGGCGCATCGCTGGCCCAGGACAAATGGGTGATCGGCCAGTCAGCGCCGCTCACCGGTGGCAACGCGAAATTCGGCATTGACATCCGTGACGGCGCCAAGGCCTACATCGACATGGTCAATGCGGCGGGCGGTGTGCAGGGCCGGCAGATCGAGCTCGTCAGCATCGACGACAAAAACGACCGCAAAACCGCCGGCGCCAATACCAAAACCCTGTTGGAAAGCAAAAACCTGGTGGCGCTGTTTGGTTACGCCTCGGCCACCCTGAGCCTGGACGCGATTCCCCAGGCCGAGGCGAAAGAAGTCGCCTTTTTTGCGCCATTCTCCGGCGCCAACCCGGTGCGGGTGAAAAACCCGGTGTTGTTCACGGCGCGCGCATCCTACGGCGAAGAGATGGAGAAAATCCTCAATTTCTGGACCAGCCTGGGTTTCAAAAACGTCACCGTTTTGCACTACGACGATGAAGTGGGCAAACAAAACCTGGCCGTGGTGAGTGAATACCTGAAGAAAATCAAGCTCGAACCCAAAGCCTACTCGCTCAAGCGCAATGCTGTGGTTGGGTCGGCGGACGTTGACGGCCTGCTGGCGCAGCAGCCCGAGGTGATTCTCAACACCGTGCTCTCGGGCGCTTTGGCGGCTGTGCAAAAAGACCTCACGGCGCGTGGCCGCATGGTGCCGACCTCCAGCATCTCCTTCATCGGCGCCGACCAGTTTGTCAAAGCCGCAGGCGAAGCAGGCGCGGGTGTGTCGATCTCCCAAGTGGTTCCCAACCCCAATTCGCAAATGCCAGCGGTGCGGGAATGCGCGAAGGCGCTGGAGGCCGCCGGATTGAAAACGCCGATGAACACCACGCACCTGGAGGCCTGTTTCTCCGCGAAGATACTGGTCGAAGGCATCCGCCGTGCCAAAGCGCCGGTGACTGCCAAGAGTGTGCTGGATGCGCTCAACAACCTCGGCAGCTACGACCTGGGCGGCTACAAGGTGAGTTATTCCCCCGGCAACCACCATGGCAGCCAGTTCGTCGAGCTGGCCCGCGTGACACGCGAAGGGCGCCTGCTGACGCGGTAAAACGCATGGGTTTGCGCCCAGGGGTTTGACAGAAGATGTGACAGAAGATGTGGCAGACAATGGGGCTCGAATTCGAGCCCCATTTTCATTTGCGCAACACCATGACTTCCTCCAATACGCTGCGACTTGCCGAACGCCTCCGATACGTCGAAACCTCCGCCATCCGAGAGCTCTTTAAGCTGCTGGGCAAACCCGGCATCATCAGTTTTGCCGGTGGCTTTCCCGACCCGGCGATGTTTGACCTCGAAGGCATTCAACAAGCCACCCACGACGTGTTGCACGGCCCCGCCGCAGGCCAGGTGCTGCAATACGGCGCCACCGAAGGCTGGAACCCGCTGCGCGAGGCCCTGAGCAGCCACATGGCCAGTAAAGGCATCAGCGCCCGCCCGGATGAAATCATCACCACCACAGGCAGCCAGCAGGCGCTGGACCTGATCGGCAAAACCATGGTCAACCCGGGCGACAAGATCATCATGGAAGGCCCCACCTTTCTGGCCACCATCCAGTGTTTTCGGCTCTACGGCGCGCAAATTGTCAGCGCGCCCATCGACGCCGATGGCGTGAAGGTCGATGTGCTGGAGCAGCTGATCATTGAGCATCAACCGAGGTTCATTTACCTCATCCCCACCTTTGGCAACCCCAGCGGCGCCATGCTGAGCCTGGCGCGGCGCAAACGGGTGCTCGAACTGGCCGTGAAATACCAGGTGCTGGTGGTCGAAGACGACCCGTACAGCGAACTTTATTTCGGCAAGAATATCGAGGACAGGCCACCACCGAGCCTGATGGCCCTCTCCAAAGACGTGCCCGGCAGCCGCGAA
>JANNEZ010000294.1:0-3544 GCA_031379255.1 Rhodoferax sp.
ATCGACGACAGCTTCGTCAAGGGCCTCACGCTCGAACAGGCCGTCAAGAAGATGCGTGGTGAGCCGAACACGAAGGTCCAGCTCAACATCTTCCGCAAGGCCGAGAGCCGCAGCTTTCCGGTCACGATCACGCGCGAAGAGATCCGCCAGCAAAGCGTGCGCAGCAAGATCGTCGAGCCCGGCTACGCCTGGCTGCGCATCAGCGTATTCCAGGAGCGCTCGGTAGACGACTTCGCCAAAAAGGCCGAAGAAATCTACAAGGCCGAGCCCAACCTCAAAGGCATGGTGCTGGATCTGCGCAACGACCCGGGCGGCCTGCTCGACGCGGCCGTGGCCATTTCAGCCGCCTTCCTGCCGGAAAACGTGACCGTGGTTTCAACCAACGGCCAACTGGCCGAAAGCAAGTTTGTCTACAAGGCTGCACCCGAGTTTTACCAGCGCCGCGGCGGCTCCGACCCGATCAAGCGCATGACCGAAACGACCAAGGGCATGTTGAAAAACGTGCCCCTGGTGGTGCTTGTGAACGAAGGCTCGGCCTCGGCCAGCGAAATCGTCGCCGGCGCCCTGCAAGACCACAAACGCGGCACCATTATGGGCAACCAGACCTTCGGCAAGGGCTCGGTGCAGACCGTGCGGCCGCTGGGCCCAGACACCGGCCTGAAGATCACCACGGCGCGGTATTACACGCCCTCGGGCAAATCCATCCAGGCCAAGGGTGTGGTGCCGGACGTGATGGTCGACGAAACCGAGGAAGGCAACTTGTTCGCCGCCCTGCGCACCCGCGAGGCCGATCTGGAGAAACACCTGGGCAGCGGCCAGGGTGACGAGAAAAAAGACGCCGCTGGCGCCAAGGCGCGTGAGGACGCCCGCGAAGGGGCGCGCAAAAAGCTTGAGGAAGAGGCGAAAAAGCCGCTGGCCGACCGCAAACTGCCCGAATACGGCACCGACAAAGACTTCCAGCTCTCGCAGGCGATCAACAAACTCAAAGGCCGCCCGGTGCTGGTGAGCAAGACCATGACCGAGCGCAAAGAAGAGGTCAAAGAGAATTGATTGCAGGGTCGGATTTCAATTTTCTATACAAGAGCTCTGAAGGGGGATCAGGTCGGCGCGGCACTCAGCTCCGCGGCTGTCCCCCGGCCTTCGGCCTCCTCCTTTATGCCGCTGCGCTGAATGCCACGCCGGCCTGATCCTGCCGCCAGCGGTTGCGGTTCGTGCTGGGCAAAGGACTTCTGATGGACGATTCGCAACTGCTGCGGTACTCGCGGCACATCCTGCTCGACGAAATCGGCATTGAAGGCCAGCAGCGCATTCTCGATGGCCGCGCGTTGATCGTCGGCGCGGGTGGTCTGGGGTCGCCGGTGGCCCTGTACCTGGCCTCCGCCGGCGTTGGCCACATCACATTGGTGGATGACGACAGCGTCGACCTCACCAACCTGCAGCGCCAGATCGCCCACACCACGGCGCGCGTCGGACAGCCCAAAACAGAGTCCGCAAAAACGGCGATGCTGGCGATCAACCCTGAGGTTGAAATCACCACTGTGGTCGCCCGCGCACAGGGCGCGCAACTTGACGCGCTGGTGCATGAGGCCGATGTGGTGTTTGACTGCACCGACAACTTCAAAACCCGCCACGCCATCAACGCCGCCTGCGTGAAATTCAAAAAAGCGCTGGTTTCGGGCGCGGCGATTCGTTTTGACGGGCAGGTCGGTGTATTTGTCGCGGGATCGACCGCTTCAGGCGAAGCCGCAGCGCTGGGCCGCCCCAAGCAAGGCACAGCCCCATGTACCAGCGAAGCGCAGGGTGAACCCAGCGCTGGGGGCAGGGAGCCATACGAAGTGGGCGACCATGGGGGCGACACCCCACCCTGTTACGCCTGCGTCTTTCCGCCCGACGCCACGTTCGAGGAGGTCGCCTGCGCCACCCTGGGCGTTTTTGCGCCGCTGGTGGGCATCATCGGCGCGATGCAGGCTGCCGAGGGCCTGAAGCTGCTCAGCGGCGCTGGCCGGTCTCTGGCCGGACGTCTTCTGATGCTCGATGGCCAGGCCATGGAGTGGAGCGAAATCCGCGCCTCGCGCGACCGGGCGTGCCCGGTGTGTTCGGCGCGCGGCTGACATTTCGGCGGGTCAATGAGCCAGCGGGCGTTGACCCCTGGCACCATTCATACCCAAATTGGGGTTTTTCTGGGTTGAAATTGGCCTATCCAGCTGATTTTTATAAAAAATTGGCCTTTAAGTCACGTATTTATTTGATTGTTTGCTATATTTATTATAGCATTTGTTATTTAACCGTGTGCGGGCAAGGGCCGTGCCGTTGGCGGAAATCACGCGGGTGTTCGGCGCGGGCGTCGGCAAACACGCCGCGCCGCGCCGCTTTGGCCCGGGCCTGCTCGGCGCCGTAGTCACTTTTGTAGCGCTTGTATTCGTGCGCCCAGGCCTGGCCGCTTGCGACCATCCACTGGCCCACATCGGTTTGTTGCAGGCTCACACGCGCCAGCAGCCGGCCGTAACCGTCGCGCCGCCGGCCCTGCACGCTGACGGCTTGATGCAGCACCCGGCCACTCAGCGCGGCTTTGGCCTCTGGGCCGTGGCGCTGGCAGATTTCCGGGGCGTCGATGCCGTCGATGCGGATGTTGACGGCCTTGCCACCAGTCGCCGGCCGCACCCAAAGCGTGTCGCCGTCCGAAACGCGGGTGACGGTGCCATGCCATCCGGCGCCTGAATATTTCGCCGGCGCGGCACACGCGTGGCCGCTCAAACAGCAGGCGGTAGCTATAATAAATATAGCTGCATAAAAATTTCCCATCAATGGTCATGCCTCATTTGTTGGTCGAACCCACACAGCCTGGTCCTGCGTGAATCCGCTGCCCATGGACATACAACGCCTCTTTCCCTTCCTCGGTTGGCCCAAACCCAAAGGAGAGCTGCTCAAAAGCGACATCATCGCCGGCCTCACCATCACGCTGATGGTGATTCCGCAGGGCGTCGCTTACGCGGCATTGGCCGGCATGCCGCTCGTCACCGGCATCTACGCGGCGTTTTTGCCGGCGCTGGTGGCGGCGCTGTGGGGTTCCTCGGTGCGCCTGTCGGTCGGCCCGACGGCGCTGACCTGCCTGCTGGTGGGCTCTTCCCTGGCCGGTCAGGCCGCCACCGGCAGCGCCGAATGGGTGCAGCTGGCGGTCTGGCTGGCGATTTTGTCGGGCGCCTTGCAACTGGTTTTGGGCCTGGGAAAGTTTGGCTGGTTGCTCAACCTCGTGAGTTCACCGGTTCTGACAGGTTTTACCCAGGCGGCGGCGATCTTGATCCTGCTGTCGCAATTGCCCGCATTGATCGGCCTGGAAGGCGGTTTGGCCACCCTTTTGCAGCAGCCCCGCTTCAACCTGCCGGCCGCGCTGTTTGGTGTGGGCAGCCTGGCCGCCATGCTGCTGGGCAAACGCTGGCTCTCACGCCGGCTGCCGAGTTTTCCGACCATCATCGTGGTGGTGGTGATCAGCGCCGGTTTGAGCGCCTGGATGGGTCTGGCACTCGCCGGCACGCCCGTCGTGGGC
>JANNEZ010000312.1:0-27042 GCA_031379255.1 Rhodoferax sp.
CCGCTGCCACTGGCCGTCAAAAAAGGCCGGGCGGCCACATAGGCCAGCCAGGTGCCGCGCACGTTGACGGCCATCACCTGGTCCCAGGTGTCGATGCTGATCTCGTCAAAGTTTTTGCCGCCGGAATCGGTGATGGCCGCGTTGTTGACCAAGCCGTCGATGCCGCCCAGGGCCTGGGCCGCGGCGCTCACGCCGGTCTGGACGGCGCGGGCATCGCTCAAATCCATCGGCACGTAATGGCAGACGGCGCCTGCGTCCCGGACGAGTTCGCCGGCGAGGGCTTGCCCGCGCTCGTGCAGCACATCGCTGATGCACACGTGCGCGCCTGCGGCCACCAGGGCCCGCGCGAACGACTCGCCCAAACCCCGGGCGCCCCCGGTGACCAGCACCTTGCGCCCGTGCAATTGAATTTCAGGCGCCGAACCGGCGGCTTGCAGGGCCGACAGTGTCATGCCGACCGCCTTTCGGCACCGGGCAAATAGTGCAACACGCGCTTTTCCGCCAGAACCACGGCGTAATACGCGGCAATGCCGATCACGGTGAGCGCGCCGATCACCACAAACACGCCAGCCGTATTGCCCTGGCCTTCAAAAAACACCAGCAGGTAACCCAGGCCCATGTTGCCGCCCACCAGTTCCCCCACCACCACGCCAATCACGGCCAGCGTGCTGGCGATGCGCAGGCCAGAGAAAAGGGCGGGCAGCGTGGTGGGGTATTCGACATTGCGGAACACCTGCATGCGCGTGGCCGAGAACGAACGCGCCAGGTTGATCAAATCCACATCCATGGTGCGCATGGCTGAGAGCACGTTGATCAACACCGGGAAAAACACAATCAGGATCGCCACCAGGATTTTCGGGTAAACCGTGTAGCCCAGCCACATGACGAAGAGGGGCGCAAACGCCACTTTGGGTGCGATCTGCAGCGCCAGCAGGTAGGGCGAGAGAACCGCTTCAACGCGCGGGGCGACACCCAGCGCGTAGCCAATCACCGCGCCCAGCAGCGAACCCAGAACGAAGCCCACCACCACCTCCATCGCCGTAATGCCCGCGTGCCACAACAAGCGCTCGGCGCCCCAGATGCGCAGGAACTCGGACCAGGTTTTGCTGGCGCCGGGCAGCACAAACTCCGGCACACCCAGCGCTGGCGGCAGCCATTGCCAGGCCGCCAGGAAAGTGGCCAGCACCGCCAGGCTCCAGAGGGTTGTGCCGGTTTTTTCAGACATGGTTGGGGCTCACAAGGTCAGGATTGCGCAAGCGATGGCACAGTCTTGGCGGTTTGCATCACTTCAGGCCGGCGAACTGGTTGGTGTACAAGTCTTTGGCGCTGGCTTCCTTGGGCACGATGCCGTTGCTCATATAGAACTTCTGCAACTCCATCAAACGCGCTTCGTCCATCTGGCCCAGGACTTTCTGGTTGGCATACACGTACTTGTTGAACATCTCGAAACAGCGGCGGATGTAGTCTTCCTTGCCTTTGTGGGCGCTGACGTGGGCGACATACGCCAGCGACGCCGCTTTCGGGTCTTTCATGATGTCGCGCATGCCTTTGAGCGTGGCGCGCACCAGCTTTTGCACCAGCTCGGGGTTTTTCTGGATGGTCTCGTCGCTCACCAAAATGGCCTGCGCCATGCTCTTGAAATACAAATCGGCGGGCAGGATGTCGACCTGGGCGCCAGCGTCGATGGCGCTCACTGTCCAATCTGGCACTGCGGCCATGGCAACGGCTTTTCTCGCAGCGAACTGTTGCCAGATGCCGGCCGGCCCCACAGCCTGGATGTCCACATCGGCCTTGGTGAGGCCTGATTTGGACAACATGCCCAGGAGCGCGTAATACGTGGTGTCGGTATAGGCCAGCGTGGTCACGGTTTTGCCTTTGAGCTCACGCGGCGATTCAATTTTGGCGTCTTTGTGGCTCACCAGTTGCATCAGCGAACCTGCGCCCAGCACCGCCACAGCCTTGACTGGAATGCCCTGCGCACGCGCGATGATGGGCGTGTCGCCAATCGCGCCGCCCACCACCGCGTTGCCGGCGCCGACCTGCTTGGCCACGTCCACGCCACCGCGACCGGTGACAAACTTCACATCCAGCCCTTCGGCGGCGTAATAACCTTTGGCCTGCGCCAGCATCCACGGGCCAAAGGCCGGCAAGGTGCCAGGCGCCGGCAACAAATAGGTCACTTCCTTGAGTTGGGCATGCGACGCCGACGGTGCCGCCAGCGATGCCGCTGCAAACAGCGCCAAACAGGCGCGGCGGGTGGATGAAAGAAGGGCGTGGCGGGTCATGAGGTCTCCTTGGTATAAAAGTTCAATGAGCGGGTTTGAGGGCGGCTAATGAATTTCCGTGGCAGCGTCCAGCTTGAGCAAATCCATCAATTGCGCGACGTAGTGGTTCACCTCGGGCCGCTTGCGCCGCTGCATCGGCTTGTTGCGGTCTGGCAAATCGACAGTGATGGTCTCGACAATCGTGCCCGGGCGTTCACTCATCACCAGAATGCGGTCAGACAGCGCCACCGCTTCGACCAGGTCATGGGTGATGAACAACACGGTCTTGCCTTCCTCGGCCACGGTGCGGGCGAGGTCATTTTGCAAAATCATCTTGGTTTGCGCGTCCAGCGCCGAAAACGGCTCGTCCATCAAAAGCACCAGCGGGTCGACAGCCAAGGTGCGGGCCAGCGCCGCGCGCTGGCGCATGCCGCCGGAGAGCTGGTGCGGGTAATGCGCGCCAAAACCGGTCAAGTGGCATTGCGCGATGAGTTTGGACGAGACGGCGCTGCGCTGGGCCGCCGGCACGCCGCGCAACTCCAGGCCGAACTCGATGTTCTGCGCGATCGTGCGCCACGGCATCAACAGGTCTTTTTGCAGCATGAACGAGACCTGCCGGTTGGGGCCCGTGACCAACTGCCCGGCCACCTTGACTTGGCCCGCAGTGGGCTTGGAGAGCCCCGAACCCATGTTCAGCAGGGTGCTTTTGCCGCAACCCGAGGGCCCGATGATCGACACCACCTCGGCAGTTTGGATGGAAAAGTTCACTTCGCGCACCGCCAGCACTTCTTCGGTGGCGCCGCGCGCGGCGAAACGTTTTTCAACGTTTTCAAACTCGATGGCGACGCCCGGCTTGTTCATACGGCCACAATCTGGATCACCACCCGGCCGTTTTCCACCTTGGCCGGGTAGCAGGTGATGTCGCGCTCGCCAATTTCATTGAGGCATTTGCCGGTGGTGATGTCAAAACGGGCGCCGTGCAGCGGGCACTCGATCACGCCGCCCTCGACGAACCCTTGCGACAGAAGCGCGTCGGCATGCGGGCACACGTCGTCAATCGCGTGCACCTGGCCATCGACCAGGTAGACGCCGATGGCCCGGCCATTGACTTCAACGCCGATTGGGAAATCGGCATCCAGCTGGCTGCTGTCCGCAACGTCTCGCCAGTCACTCATGAGGGGCTCCAAAAGTAAAACGCGGTGATCGACCCCGCGCAACGGAGTCGATATGGCGTTTCGTATATGAAACAGTGATTCACTAATGATCCATTTTACACACGCCCAATCTGCCGTCAAGCCCTTTTGAGGCAAAAAAATGATCCCACACGTTTGTGCATATCGGCAGATGCGCCCCGCCACCAAGCGTAGCCCCCGGACAGGACGACTATTTTTTGTCGCGCACCAGGCGGATGGCGGCAGCCATCGAGCGGCTGTTTTCGCCACTTTCGCCGTCTTTGAAACTCACGTACATGTAGTAGTGGGGCCCCGCCACGCTCGAAGTCCAGAAGCGCAGCGGCGGTGTATTGGGAAAGGCGGCGGGGTCAATGGCGGCTATTCCCGCGTCAACATCGGCTTCACGCGGTTGCGCCAGCGTTGCCAACTCCTTGACGGTAGGCAGCCGCCAGCCGCCTGCGCCACGCGAGGCGCCATCGGCAACGTGCCTCAACGCCAGCGGGTATGGCAGCTGGACCAATTTGCCCAGGCAGATCTTGCCGTTCCAGTCCATGCCTTCGGCGCAACGCGCCCATGTCAGTGTGGAGCGGCGATCTTCAACTTCTCGGCCATCGGCAGAGATTTGGTAGCGACCCTGGGCGATGGCGGCGACGGCCGACAGCGCGACGATGGCCGCCAGCACAACGCGAATTGCGAATTTGTTCTGCATAGGAGCCCCTTTCCAATTCCGAACTGGGTGACGCGCGCGATGCACGATTCAGACCCATCGTTACAGTGAGGCGTGCTTTTTGATGGCATCCGCCAGAATGCCGACCAACTGGTCGATGTGTGATTTCTCCACGATGAATGGCGGCGCGAGCACCAGCACCTCCCCAGCCGGCCGCACCATCGCGCCTTGGTGGAAACACTCCAGGAAGATGTCGTAGGCACGTTTGCCGGGCAGGCCGTCGATACCGCTCAATTCCACGGCACCGGCCAGACCCAGCGTGCGGATGCCGATCACGTTGGGCAGGCCTTTCAGGGCGCTGTGCATCGCGTCGCCCAGCACGTGGCCCATGTCGGCGGCGCGCTGGAACAAGGCTTCTTGTTTGAATAAATTCAGCGTGGCCACCGCCGCCGCGCAGGCCACTGGGTGGCCGGAGTAGGTGTAACCGTGCGCCAGCTCGATCGCGTGCGCCGGGCTTTTGGCGTTGGCGCTCATCATGGCGTCAAACAGGTGCTGGCGGCAGATCACGCCACCCAGCGGAATCACACCGTTGGTGACCGCCTTGGCAAAGTTCAGCATGTCGGGCACCACGCCAAAGTAGTCAGCGCCAAAGTTCACGCCCAGGCGGCCAAAACCGGTGATGACTTCGTCAAAGATCAGCAAGATGCCGTGTTTGTCGCAGATCTGGCGCAGGCGCTGCAGGTAACCCTTGGGCGGCAAATACCAACCAGGGCTGCCAGCGACAGGTTCCACAATGATGGCCGCCACATTGCTCGGGTCATGCAGTGGCAGGATGCGGTTTTCCAGCTCGTCCAGCGGATGTGCCAGGCCGGCTTTCCAGTCGGGCAACTCACCTTGGATGTAGGCGTTGTTGACGGCATCGTGGATGAAAGGCATGTGGTCCACACGCGGCAAAAATGCCGTGCTGAAGGCCTTGCGGTTGCCCGGAATGCCGCCCACACTCATGCCGCCAAAACCGACGCCGTGGTAACCCTTTTCGCGGCCGATGAAGACGGTGCGGTGGCCGTCGCCCCGTGCGCGGTGGTAGGCCAGCGCCACTTTGAGCGAGGTGTCTGCCGCTTCACTGCCTGAATTGCAAAACAGCACCTTGTTCAGGTCGCCCGGCGCCATGCCGGCGATCATTTCCGCCGCCTTGAAAGCCACGTCGTTGGTGGCCTGGAAAGCGGTGGAATAGTCCAGCGTGTCCAACTGCTGCTTGATGGCTTCGTTGATCGGCTTTCGGTTGTGCCCGGCGCCCACACACCAGAGGCTGGAGATGCCGTCGATCACGTCGCGGCCGTCGTGTGTCTTGAACACCATGCCGTCTGCCGCCACGATGACGCGGGGGTTGTCTTTGAAACTGCGGTTCGGGGTGAAGGGCAACCAGTGGTTGTCCATGTTGAAGTCGATTTTGGCCATGGCGGTCTCCAGTTCGTTCAGGCAATTCGGGGCAGTCCCGAATAATGCCATTTTCTACGGCCCAACGGGAGCGGTGTTTCACGGCCCTCTGCGACAATTCCGGCCATGACGACCCCCTATGTCTTGACACTTTCCTGCCCCGACCGCCTGGGCCTGGTGCATTCCGTCTCCGGTTTCCTGATGCAGCGCGACTGCAATATCGAAGAAGCTGCCCAGTACAACGACCAGGGCACTGGCCTCTTCTTCATGCGGGTGCAATTCGCCGCCCGCGCCATTTCAGCGGACGAGCTGCGCAGCCAGCTGGCCGAATTCGCCGCGCCTTTTCAAATGGTCTGGCAATTGCACGCCAGCAGCGCGCCGATGAAAGCCGTGCTGATGGTGAGCCGCGACGGCCATTGCCTCAACGATTTGTTGTTCCGCTGGAAAAGCGGCCTGTTGCCGCTGGACATCCGGGCCATCGTCTCCAACCACCGCGATTTTTACCAGCTAGCTGCCAGTTACAACGTACCCTTCCACCACATCCCGGTGACGGCGGCGACCAAGGCGCAAGCCGAGGCACGCGCCTGTGAGGTGATCGAATCCGAAGGCGCCGAGCTGGTGGTGCTGGCGCGTTACATGCAGATCCTGAGCGACGAGCTGTGCCGCAAGCTGGCCGGGCGCGCCATCAACATCCACCACTCCTTTCTGCCCAGCTTCAAGGGCGCGAAACCCTATTACCAGGCGCATGAACGCGGTGTGAAACTTATTGGGGCCACGGCGCATTACGTCACCGCCGACCTCGACGAAGGCCCCATCATCGAACAAGACGTGGCCCGCGCCGACCACAACAAAACCGTGGAAGATTTGACGGCCATGGGCCGCGACACCGAAAGCCAGGTGCTGGCCCGCGCGGTAAAGTGGCACAGCGAGCACCGGGTGCTTTTGAACGGCCACAAAACCGTCATTTTTAAATAGACCCGCTGCTTCTGGAGCCCCGCCATGTCCGTTCACACCCTCGCCGCTTCACGCGGCCTTGACCCGTTAACCCAGGCCAAAATCCACCTCGCCGCCGCCCACAGGCTCGCGGCCCTGCATGAGCTGGAAGAGGGCATCGACAACCACTTCACCGTGGCGGTGCCGGGCAAGCCGGACGAGTTCCTGATCCTGCCTTTTGGCATCCACTGGTCCGAAGCCCGCGCCAGCGACATGATGGTGTTCAACGAGGCAGGCGAGACGCTGGCAGGCTCAGGCCCGGTGGAGTTGTCTGCCCGCTGCATCCACGCGCCCATCCACCGCATCACCGGCGCCAAGGTGGTCTTGCACACCCACCAGACCTGGGCCACGGCGCTGAACATGCTGCAAGACAACCGGCTGCACGCCACCACGCAGACATCGGCGTTCCTGCACGGCCACATCGCCTACGACAACGTTTACACTGGCTTGGCCGACACGCTGCAAGAGGGCGAGCGCCTGTCTGCCGTGCTGGGCCAAAACCACTACATCTTCATGAAGAACCACGGCGTGCTGGTGGTGGGCGACACCGTGGCGCAAGCCTACCGGCGCATCTACCGCCTGGAGCGCGTCTGCCGCATGCAGCTGATTGCCATGGCCGCCGCCACCGGCACCAGCCAGCAACTCGCCGTGCTCAGTCCCGAAGTGGTCGCCCGCGTGCAGACGCCCAACCCGCACGACAGCCACCCGCGTGAAGAGCGCGAATGCCTGTTTTTCGAGGCGATGATGCGGGTGCTGGACCGGGAGTTGCCGGGGTATCGGGACTGAGGTTTTTGGCAAGACGGTACTTCGTCAGACCCAAGGGCTTGAGGAACTCCTCGTCCAGCATTTCGCCAGGGGAGACAGGTGCAACAGTGCGAACAGCACGCATGGGGTAACTCTGGAGTTGGAGTCCAGCCTATGAAGGCAAGAACTCTATCCCGTACTTCGTTGCGATAGCCTTGGCGTCATCCGATGCTTGGCGTGTGGGGCTTCCTGTATCAAGCATCGTGACTTCAGCGATCATGGCGTCGAAGACGCCTCCAGGTGAGCTGATGATGATTTGACGCCCAACTTCGGGCCCCGTGCTTACGAAACCATGGGCGGTTCCACGCGGAACGAATACTACGTCGCCCGGGCCAAGCTTCAACACCTTTCCATCCAGGCGGAAGTCGTAGTGCCCTTCGCAGATGATGAAGGTCTCGTCGTAGGTCGGATGTCGGTGGTGGCCAGCGCCGGAGTCGGGAGGTTCAATGGCTTCACATACGGTGTACGCGTTCCAATTCCCGCCGGCGGTTGTCTTGAATGTCATAGTCATCCGGCCGATCTTGAACGTCTTGCCTTCTCCTGGTTGGAAGTGCTTTGGCTCCATTGCATTCGACATATTGATCTCCAATTGAATTGCGACACACTTGCGGTGCCTGTAGCGGCCCGGTGCTGCGGATCGGCTCCTTGACGGTTAATCGTCAAAGCTACGCGGCAACGCGCTTGCGCGTAGTCCGACTTGAGCGACTTGTTAAACCCTGCGTTTCTTGGGCAAAGGCCAACATGCTTGCCAGCGCCTTGTTAACCGCTTCAGAGCTAGGAAAAGCCTCGTGAATTTCGGGCTGTAACACCACGACATTGCTACCTTTCACAAAGTGTTTAAGGTACTTGCCCCGTACGCCTTTGCCAAGTTCATCGCGCTTCAATTCGGGAATGCCTTGGTCAGCCATTTTCATAGATACCTTTTTCATACCGTGTCGCCTTTCTCGCGCTGATGACTCGAACGCCGCTGCGCCGCTCGGTGTGGACTACCACCAAGAGACGCGTCTTGTTTGAGATTCCGTAAGTTCGACTTCGATCCTCGAATTCGCTGTGATCGGTGTCAGAAAATGTCAGTGCCCGTCCATCTCCAAAAACGCTGATCGCCTCATCGAACGATACACCGTGTTTCAGCAAATTGCTTTCGGCCTTTTGATCGTCCCATTCAAACTTGAACATACTGAGTACCTGAAGGGTTCAACTCAATATAGGCAGACAGAATTCTGTCTCCCCAATTTGGAATTTGTCGCCCTAAATGGTCACCCGCATTTGGCGCAATCCCGCATGAAGCAAGGCCTTCGGCTACCAAAGCTACAGACTCAACAGTCATAACGGTTCCAGAAAAAGCACAAGCAGGTTACGCAGATTCGACACTACCACTATAGCCAGCCCCAAAAAGGCCGGTTTGACTTTGGCGAGCCATCCGTTAAACAGCTTGAGGCCAGTTGATTTGCACTCTTCGGCTGTTGGCAAGGCAGTCGCGCAGGTAAAGGCTGATGAGGCTCTGGTACGGAACACCAGCCTCATCGGCCATGCCTTTGAAATACGCGACAACGTCTTCGGAAAGCCGCATCGTGACAGGCTTCTTCAGCTTGGACGCGTAGGGGTTTTTGCGGGACTTCAGTTTGGAGAGATCGTATTCGGCTTTCATGGTTATTGGCCTCGATAGAAAGCGCTTTCGCGCCGGGTTGCCTTGCGGGCTGAGATGATGCGGATCACTGCGCCGTTTTTCAATGGTCAAGCGGAAACCTGCGTCGTCAACTTCAAGCCCAATGCCCGGCACACCCGCGCAATCGTGTCAAACCGGGGCTGCGAGTTCGGCCGCAGGGCTTTGTACAGGGCCTCGCGCGTGAGCCCGGCGGCTCGGGCCACCTCGGTCATGCCGCGCGCGCGGGCCACCACGCCCAGCGCGTGGGTCAGCTCCGACGAATCGTTGTCCTCCAGCACCTGGCTCAGATAGACAGAAATGTCCTCGTCGGTTTTGAGGTGCTCGGCAAGGTCGAAGTCGGGCAGCTCAGACACTTGGATTTTTTTTGCCATCTTCACTCCAGTCATGTTTAATCTGGAAACACCAGCGCGGCAGTCAGCTTTTTGGCCGCAGCAATGTCGCGCGCCTGGCCGGCTTTGCTGCCGCCGCCCAGCATCACCACCAGCACCGCGCCCCGCTGCACGAAATACATGCGCCAGCCGGAGCCAAAGAACTCGCGCATTTCCATCACACCGTCACCTACCGATTGAACATCGCCCAAATTGCCCCGCTGCGCTTTGTCCAAACGCCGCGCCAACCTGATTTTTGTTTCACGGTCGCGCAGGCCTTCAAACCACGCGTCAAATTCAGGTAGCCGCTTGACGGTGATCATCCGTGAATTGTAATCACTTGTTCACGCTTCTGCAAATGCCGTCAAGCCCGCCCCACCCCATCGCCCCCGGCGCGCGACTTCCGCGGGCCCTTCGGGCAACCATCTGCAGTACGCAGTCTCAGGGCCGCCGCTCAAACTCGCCCTATGGGCTCAAACAGTCGCGGCTGAGTCGTCTCGCTGCGCGAGACCCTCACCCAGAGCCTTTGCGTGCTTCGAGGCCGCGGCAGACGCGCGCCGGGGGCGCTGGGCCGGGGCAGGCTTGGAGTTCAGGTAACCGCGTGGCGCGGCTTTTTTGCGCTTGCCCGGGTGACCACCATGTTGGGGCTCAGGTATTAGCACATGGCTTGCCACTGAACATTTCGGCAGCTTCTTCTTTGATGAGCGGAAGCAACCAAGCGTGAAGGTCTTCAAGGCGACGCATTGGCGGAAAGTCGTTCTCGGTCCAAGGAACTTGCTGTAGCGTTGCCATGGCAAACGCTTCGCAACTACGACGTGGATGACGAAATGATGTCGTTCGCCTCACATCGGGAAAAATTCCGTAGTGCTGGCGGACAAAGAAGTCAGACCAGCTACGCTCAATGTCCTCTCTTGGCCGAATGTCTACGATGTCGATCTCCGCAAGTTCCCGAGTGGGGTTTTCCATCCACTTCTTGAGTAGCAGCGAGCGCGCCTCGACATCAGTTATCGGCGCGCTATAGCCGAATATAGTTACGAAATACGCGTGTTCCAGGGCTTGCTGCAATTGTTTCCACTCGCTTCGTATGAATGGGTCTGACGTGTAGTCTTTGTGCTTGACCGGGAACAGAAGGCGGCTCGGCTCCATAAGTTTGTGGCAGACAGAACACTTTTGCTCGATGAAACCACTATGACGATGTTCGCGACAGAAACCTACTTCAACATTCCCATGCAGGAACAGAATCTTGGGTAGTCGTTGGATAGAACGGTTACGCCGGAATGCTTGTGCGATGAACGGATCCCAATTGAAGGTCGCAATGACGTCCTTCTCTCGCAAAGAGAGTAACAAGAGATCGTAAAGAGTGACCTCTTCCGGCAACCGCATTCCTGAAAAATAGGCATGAAGTCGATTTTCAAGAGTGCGGAGCAGCTCAGGCTTGCCGATTGTCAAGGCCAAACCGTCGTATAGCGCTTCAAAGTCCTCGTACCCATCGTGCACGCCATGATCGGCCAACAAGTCACCAAGACCTACCACTTCAACAAGATTGCGCATAAGCGGGAGCTTGCGCCCATTTGCGTCACCTGCAGGGAATGCGGCTAGGCTGGCTCCGGCACCGAGGAGAACCACGTGTGGAGCGTGATTGATCTTGCGTTTTATGTCGAGGGGCGGAAGCGACGGCATCTGAACCTCAACTCAACATAGAGAGACGGACTTCTGTCTTCCTAACACGGCCTCAAAATTTTCTGTAAATCCATACGAAACAAGGCTTCCGGCTACCAAGACAACAAATTCAACAGCCACAACAGCTCCAAAAAAAGCAGCAAGCAAGTTATGCAGATTTGACACTACCACTATAGCCTGCCCACCCCAACGCCCCTGGCGCGCGTCTGCCGCGGCCTCGAAGCACGCAAAGGCTCTGGGCGAGGGTCTCGCGCAGCGAGACGACTCAGTCGCGCACTGTTTGAGGCGATAGCCGAGTTTGCGCGGCGGCCCAGAGACTGCGTACTGCAGATGGTTGCCTGAAGGGCCCGCTGCAATCGCGCGCCGGGGGCGCTGGGGTGGGGCAGGTGGGCGGTTAATGTTAACATGGGTGTTAACAACACCAGAAAATTGACCCGATTTTCATAAATATGAATGGAATCGGCACTCAAGTCACGTGAAATGACGTGTTATTGCTATTATTATAATAGCAAACGCCTTGCAGCGCAAACTCACTCCCGCGACGTGTGCCGCACTGGCCTTTGCCGAAACACCGGCGCACGTTTCTCCAGAAACGCGTTGAAGCCTTCCTGCGCATCGGGCGTGATGGTGGCCTCGGCCATCACACCAGAAGCAAAGTCATAGGACTGGTTTTGCGGCATGTCGATCTGGCGGTAAAAGGCCTGTTTGCCCATGGCCTTGGACAACATGCCGCCCCGGCTGGCCCTCTGGATCAGGTCTAGCGTGGCGGCCTCCAGCTCCTCGTGTGGCACGCAGCGGTTGATGAGGCCCCAGGCTTCGGCCGTTTTGGCGCTGATGGGCTCGCCGGTCATGGCCATCTCCAGTGCGCGTTTGCGGCCCATGTTGCGCGCCACCGCCACCAGCGGCGTGTGGCAAAACTGGCCGGCCTTGCCACCGGGAATCGCGAAACTCGCCTGCTCCGAGGCCACCGCCAAGTCACAACTGGCCACCAGCTGGCAGCCGCCGGCCGTGGCCAGCGCATGCACGCGGGCAATGACGGGCTGCGGCATGGCCTGCATCGCGTCCATCATGTCGCGGCACAGGTCAAACAAGGCACGCGCTTCAGACAGTGTTACGCCAACCATGTCGCCAAAGTTGTGCCCCGCGCTGAACACCGGCCCGTTGGCCGCCAGGATCACGCCGCGCGCATCGGTGTTGCCGATGTCGACAAACGCGCGGTGCAGCTCGCGGATCATCGGCAGCGCCAGCGCGTTGCGTTTTTGCGGGTGGTTCAGCGTGAGGGTGGTGATGCTGTCTTGGGTGTCGATCAGCAGGTGTTCGTAACTCATGGGTGCTCCGGAAGGTTCAGGTGGGCCATCGCCTCGCCCAGGCGGATCGCGCCACCGGGTTGCCAGGCTGGGTTGAAAGTGAATGCGGCGGCAGAGGCTTTCGGAAACAACATGACGACCGTGGAGCCCAGCAAAAACCGCCCCATTTCCTCGCCCTGTTTCAAAAACACCTGAGGGTTGGGGTATTGCCACTGGCGCAGCATGGGAATGCGCGGCGGGTTGACCACACCGTGCCACACCGTGGCCATGCTGCCCACAATGGTGGCGCCCACCAGAATCAGCACAAACGGGCCATTGGCGTTTTCAAACACACACACCACACGCTCGTTGCGGGCAAACAGGCCCGGCACACCGCGCGCGGTGACCGGGTTCACTGAAAACAATTCGCCCGGCACATACAACATGCGCGTGAGCTGTCCGTCACACGGCATGTGGATGCGGTGGTAATCACGCGGGCTCAGGTACAGGCAGGCGAAATGGCCGTCCAGGAATTGCGCGGCCAGGTCTTTCTCACCCGCCAGCAGGGCCAGCGTGGAATAGTGGTGGCCCTTGGCCTGGAAAATCTGGTCCACCTCAATGCGGCCAAACTGGCTGATGGCGCCGTCTACCGGGCAGACCAGATCGGCCCGCGCCAATGGCCGCGCGCCGTCTTTCAGCGCACGGGTGAAGAAGTCATTGAACGTGGCGTAGCTGGCCGCGTTGGGGTTGGCCGCTTCGGCCATGTTCACGCCGTACTTTTTGACAAACCAGTGGATGGTGCGGGTTGTCAACGCGCCGCGCGGCTTGGAGGCCACCCAGCCGGCAAATAGTGTCAGGGCCTGTTTGGGCAAGAGGTATTGCAGCAGGACTTGCAGGCGTTCGGACAAGGAGACCTCTAGTGGCGGTGGAGGAGCTGGCTGAGGAAGAAACGAGGCGCATTGTACGGGTGGGCACTGGCGATGCGCGGGTGGCGTACAGTTGAACCATCACGTCAATCCGGCGCCCCGGCGCAGAGCGCACCATGAACGCACCCCTGACCACCGACCACCAGGAAATGCTCCTCAAGACAGAGCTGATTGCGCGCATCCGCAAGGGCTTGGCGCCGCATTTGCCGGCACACGCCCTGTTGTGGCAACAGGAAGACACCACACCCTATGAATGCGACGGGCTCACCGCCTACCGCCAGCGGCCTCTGCTGGTGGCTTTGCCCGAGACCGACGCGCAGGTGCAGGCGGTGCTGCGGGTCTGCCATGAACTCAAAGTGCCGGTGGTGGCGCGTGGCGCGGGCACGGGGCTCTCGGGCGGGGCCATGCCGCACAAACTCGGCGTCACCTTGTCGCTGGCCAAGTTCAACAGGATTTTGAAACTCGACGCCTACAGCCGCACCGCTGTTGTGCAATGTGGCGTGCGCAACCTGGCCATTTCCGAGGCGGCTGCGCCGCTGGGCCTGTATTACGCGCCCGACCCGAGCAGCCAGATCGCCTGCACCATCGGCGGCAACGTGGCGGAAAACTCGGGCGGCGTGCATTGCCTCAAATATGGTTTGACGCTGCACAACGTGCTCAAAGTCAAAGGTTTCACGGTGGAAGGCGAGGCGATTGAATTCGGCTCTGACGCGCTCGACACGCCCGGTTACGACCTGCTGGCCGCCGTGATCGGCAGCGAAGGCATGCTGGCGGTGACCACCGAGGTGACCGTCAAACTTATCCCCAAGCCGATCCTGGCGCGCTGCATCATGGCCAGCTTTGACGACATCCGCAAAGCCGGCGACGCGGTGGCGGCCGTCATCGCGGCGGGCATCATTCCGGCGGGGCTGGAGATGATGGACAAACCCATGACAGCCGCCGTGGAAGACTACGTGCATGCGGGCTACGACCTGAGCGCTGCCGCCATCCTGCTGTGTGAAAGCGACGGCACGCCCGAAGAGGTCGAGGAAGAAATCGGCCGCATGAGTCTCGTGCTCAAAGGCGCTGGCGCTACAAAAATCGCCGTGAGCCAGGATGAGGCCGAGCGCCTCAAATTCTGGAGTGGCCGCAAAAACGCCTTTCCGGCCAGTGGCCGCATCAGCCCCGATTACATGTGCATGGACTCAACCATTCCGCGCAAACGCCTGGCGGACATTTTGCTGGCCATCGCCGAAATGGAGAAGAAATACAAGCTGCGCTGCGCCAATGTGTTCCACGCCGGCGACGGCAACCTGCACCCGCTGATCCTGTTTGACGCGAACGACGCCGACCAGCTGCACCGTGCCGAACTCTTTGGCGCCGACATCCTGGAAACCAGCGTGGCCATGGGCGGCACGGTGACGGGCGAACACGGTGTGGGTGTGGAAAAACTCAACAGCATGTGTGTGCAGTTCACCGCTGCGGAGAACGAGCAGATGTTCGGCCTCAAACGCGCGTTTGACCCGCTGGGCCTCTTAAACCCCGGCAAGGTCATTCCGACGCTGAACCGCTGCGCGGAATACGGCAAGATGCTGGTGCGGGGCGGGCAGATCAACCACCCGGATTTGCCCCGGTTTTGACGCCAAAACTTGGCTCAATGCCCAATTGAGACTGCGCGCATGTTGGCAGGCTGTCGCCAGCAGTCAGGTGCCACGCCGCCGCTCCGCATGGTGCTTGATCCGCGCTGCCTGCGGCAACACGGCGCAGAAATCATCGGGACGGCGTGGCACCTGACTGCCGGAGAAGGACGATTGGAATTGCGCGGCGGCAAATCGCCCCACGCACACCCAACGGTCCTTGAAGGGCCTTGAATGCCTAAAAATCGCTTTGGTGCTCGCGGCAGTACTGAAGGCCGCCAAATCGAGCGGCGTTGTTCCAGCAAAACTTGCCCTCCGGGAAGCTGATTTTTTTGCTGCACTTGACGCAAATCAGCTTTTTCGCTACGGGTTGCGGATCGTTTGCAACAGGTGTCGCGTCAACAACCGTCTTGACAGGGGCTTGCAATTCTGGCTTTGGCGCCATCCATGCTGGCAAGCTCAAAAGATCTGTTGGGCGGTGCTGCCTTGCCAACTTTTCACCCCATTCCTTGATCGTTTCGTAGCTTCGGAGGTTGGCAGCCATCTTCAGTGTGCTGACAGCGCCCAACTCTTTGTCAACAAACTCTTTTCGCCAGCTGGGAAATTGGTCTGCCTTGATGACGTTGCTGGTGTCGAGGGCTTTGGCCGCAGGGCGGGTGATTTTTGCCGAGGTATTCAGCAGTACAACGTGATAACAATCAAAGCCTGTCCCGGCTCGTGGAGCGATCCCCAATCTCTCCAATACTTTTTTGAGCACGGTTTCATGGCGCCGACTTTGTTCAAGCGGGGATGGAATCCCAAATGACTCGTGGCTATATTGAACGGTGAATTCACCGTATTCATTGATGCTCAGATTTCCTGAAAAGTTTTTGGTCTCAATCAGGTAAATACCTATGCCGCGATTGAAGACCAAGTGGTCGATTTGCGCAACTTCGCCATCGCACTCCAAACGCAAATCGTGCAGGACAACATGGTTTGTGCTGTCTTTGAAATGGCTGTCCAGGTAGAACGCCGCATCCCGTTCGCCCTGAATTCCCCGCTGAAATCTGACCAGTTCCTCTCTTGCCCAGCTTTTTTGCTTTTGATCCAATAGCCGCGATTTTTGAAGTTCGATTAATAAAGCCAGCCGTTTGGATTTGTCATCCGCTATTTTGATTGGCATCGGATGCACAACCCGTTCTGTTGTTCTCTACTTCGCTGAAGCCAGTTCTGGTGCAGACGTTTTCACATCCCCAATCCCCAGCCGGTCCAGCGCGGCTGCCAATTGCGCCACGGTGCGGTCGACGTTGTGCCACTTCTCCAGGCCAAACAGGCCGACACGGAAGCTGGCGAAGTCGGCGCCCTCATCACATTGCAGCGGCACGCCGGCGGCGGTTTGCAGGCCTTGGGCGAGGAACTTCTTGCTGGACTGGATCTCGGGGTCTTCGGTGTAACTCACCACCACGCCGGGCGCCTTGAAGCCCTCGGCCGCCACGCTGAGGATGCCGCGGCTTTCAAACAGCTTGCGCACGCCAGCGCCCAGGGCGATCTGCTCCTGGCGGACCTTTTCAAAGCCGTAGGTTTTGGTCTCTTTCATCACCGCGCACAGGCGCGTCAGCGCGTCGGTCGGCATGGTGGCGTGGTAGGCGTGGCCGCCGCCTTCGTAGGCTTCCATGATCTGCAGCCATTTCTTCAAGTCGCAGGCGAAGCTGGTGCTGGTGGTGCCGTCAATGGCGGCGCGGGCGCGGGCGCTCAAGGCGACCATGGCGCAGCAGGGGGAGCTGCTCCAGCCTTTTTGCGGCGCGGAGATCAATATATCCACAGCGGTCGCTTCCATGTTGACCCACATCGCACCTGAGGCAATGCAATCGAGCACGAAAAGGCCGCCCACTTCATGCACGGCGTCGGACACAGCTTTCAAGTAGTCGTCGGGCAAGATCATCCCGCAAGCCGTCTCGACGTGCGGCGCAAACACCACATCGGGCTTTTTCTCGCGGATGGCGGCCACCACTTCAGCGATGGGCGCGGGAATCCAGGGCGACTGTTTGCCGGGCACCGTTTTGCGTGCCTTCAGCACCGTCGTTTCCGACGCGATCTGCCCCATGTCGAGAATCTGTGACCAGCGGTAGCTGAACCAGCCGTTGCGGATGATCAGCGCCTTCTTGCCGGTGGCAAACTGGCGCGCCACGGCTTCCATGCCAAAAGTGCCGCTGCCGGGCACCAGCGCCGTGGATTTGGCGTGGTAGACCTCTTTGAGCATGCCGGAAATGTCTTTCATCACATCCTGGAAACTCCTGGACATGTGGTTCAAGGCGCGGTCGGTGTAGACCACCGAAAATTCGAGCAGGCCGTCGGGGTCAACGTGGGGCAACAGTCCGGGCATGAAAGCCTCCTGGGAAAAACAGAAAATTCAGCGTGAATTGGCAAACAAACGCGTGCGGTCCGGCTCGCCGCCGCTGAGCAAATACAGGCCAAACAGCAGGACCATGAAGCCGTCTACAAACAAGGTGGAATGAAAGGCGGCAAAGCCGGGATCGTTCCAGCCGACGGCGATGATGACGCACAGTCCCAGCTTCTCAATGGCGGCGGCAATGACGATCGGGCGGCGCAGTTCCGGATGCATGGCGCTGTAGATCAACAACGCGCCAATGGTCGCGGCCAGCAGGCCCCAGTGTTTGGCGAAGAGCACGCCGGTGTTGGCCACCATGCTCATGCCCAGGAGCGAAAACATCGGCCAGGGAACGAAGAAAAGCAGGATCGGCAGCATGGTGATGGCGCCGCAGACGTAAAGAATTTTGCCGAAATGTTTGACGATCACAAGACGCTCCAACTCTGGCGACAAGAGCCAAGTACGAACCGTGTTTTACCACGCATCGACCATCAATGCGCCGCTGGGCGCTGCGATTTTTGAAGACGCCAGCCCCCGCAGCAGCCAGTCCCGGGTCTGGGCCGGGTCGATCACGGCATCAATTTCGAGGTGGGCCGCCATGTTGATGGCGCCGCCTTTTTCGTAATGCTCGGCCACCAGTTGGTCGTATAGGGCTTCCCGTGACGGACCTTCGGGCAGTGCCGCGAGCTCCTTGCTGTAGCCCAGTTTCACCGCCCCTTCGAGCCCCATACCGCCAAATTCACCGGTCGGCCAGGAAATGGTGAACACGGAAGCGGCAAAACCACCCGCCGTCATGGCCATCGCGCCCAGGCCGTAACCCTTGCGCAACACCACGGCGAACAGCGGCACGCGCAGGTGGGCGGCGGCAATGAACATGCGGCTGACGTGGCGCACCTGGGCCACTTCCTCGATCTGGGGCCCGACCATGAAACCGGGCGTGTCGACAAAACTCACAATCGGCAGGCCGTGGGCATTGCACAGCTGCATGAAACGGCTGGCTTTGTCGGCCGCGTCGGCATCGATGGCGCCGCCCAGGTGCAGCGGGTTGTTGGCCATCAGGCCGACGGCGCGGCCGTTGAGGCGGCCCAGCGCGGTGTGCACGCCTTTGCCAAAGCCGCTGCGCAAAACCAGCAGGCTGCCGGCGTCGACCACACCCTGCAGGGCGGCCAGCGTGTCGTAAACGCGAAGGCGGTTCTCGGGCACCAGTTGCCGCAGCAACAGCTGATCGGGTGAGTTGGCCGCTGCAACATCCCCCTGAAAAAACGACAGGTAGTGTTTGGCGGCTGCCACTGCTTGCGGCTCGTCAGCCACCAGAATGTCGATCACACCATTGGCGTGTTGCACGGCGCTGGGGCCAATCTGCTCGGGCTTGAAAACGCCCAGGCCGCCGCCTTCGACCATCGCCGGCCCGCCCATGCCGATGTTGCTGCCCTGTGTGGCGATGATCACGTCGGCGCAGCCCAACAGCGCCGCGTTGCCGGCAAAACAGCGCCCGGCGACGATGCCGACCACCGGCACCTGGCCGTTGAGTTTGGCAAAACTGGCGAAGGTGGCCACTTGCAGGCCCGCCACTTTGGGTGAATCGACATCGCCCGGGCGCCCGCCGCCGCCTTCGGCAAACAGCACCACCGGCAATTTTTGCTGCAACGCGATTTCCAGCAGCCGGTCGGTCTTCTGGTGGTTGCGCATGCCCTGGGTGCCGGCCAACACGGTGAAGTCGTATGCCATGACCACACAGCGCGATTTTTCAGCGCCAAATTGCGCCGCGTTGACGCTGCCGATGCCAGTGACCATGCCGTCGGCCGGTGTGTTGGCGATCAGGTCCTCTGGCGAGCGCCGGCGCGACTGTGCGGCCACAGCCAAGGCGCCGTATTCGATGAAGTTGCCGGGTGCGGCGGCGTCATTTGAAGTCAAACCACACAGGTCGGCGATGTTTTCACGCGCCGTGCGCAGGCCCAGCGCGTGGCGCTTGGCCACGGCTTGCGGGCGTTGGGCGTCTTGGGTGAAGGCGTGGCGGTCGATGGCGCGCTGCAGATCGGGGCGGATCTGGCCGGACGGCGTGGGCGCGCTGGTTTTTTCGGGTGCCGCCATCGGGGACAGCGCGCTGCCGCCCGCAGAGGCCAAGGGCGCGGCAGCGGCTTGCGAAACCACCAGCAAATCACCCTCATCAACCAGGTCGCCCACGATGAACTGGTGCGACTTCACGCGCCCGGGCGCACTGGCCCGCACTTCGTGTTCCATCTTCATGGCTTCCAGGATCACCAGCAGGTCGCCGGCCTGATAGGCGTCTCCCGGCTGCAGAAGCCATTGAACGATGGTGGCTTGAAGGGGTGAGCGGATGTCTTGTGCGGTCATGGGGCTATTTTGCTGCAGTGGGCCAGACCAGGCTTTGGAACGTACCCCTCTGCATGCGATCCAATAATTAACATGGGTATTAATTATTGGATCGATTCGTGTCAATAACCCGTGTAAATACTATTTAAATTGTTAAAATGATGAAATGATTAATTTAATTACACTTAATTATATAGCAAATTATATATTAAATCCGTGACTTGAATGCCGATTTATTTACAATGATAATTGTAAAAATAATTATTCAAAATCATTCAATCCCGCCCCGCCTCGATGATCTTTTGCGCCAACAGCGCCGGGTTGGTGAAACACACCTCGTGGCTGCCCTGGCCTTCAACCAGGCGAAACAGGCCCAGTTTTTCGGAGAGGCGCGGGTGCCAGGGCAGGCTGTGCGGCAGTGCCGTGTCTTGCTGGAAGTTGATGTACGACTTGCCGATTTGCAAAGCCGCCAGCTCGGTCTTGAGCGCGATTTTGTCGGTGAAGGTTTTGTAGGGATGCGGGTTGAGTTTGGCGTAAATGGCCATGGCGGTGGCTTCGTCGGCGTCGTTGATGAAGGCCTCGCGCCACACCGGCGGCGGCAGGTTCACAGCGCCGCCGCTGGCGCCGGAGATGGCGTCGAACATGCCGACGTACATCGGCGGCACCATGTCGTTCAGGCACTCGCCATTGAGCGGCACAAAGGCGTTCCAGTAGACCAGGCGCTTGATGCGTTCTGGCGCGCGGTCCACCGCGCCAGAGATCACCATGCCGCCGTAACTGTGGCCGACCAGGCGCACGTCTTTGAGGTTTTTCTCGGCAAGGAAGTTGACCAAGGAGCCTATCGCGTCATTGAGTCCGCTGGTCGCGCGGCTGTCGCCCGGGCGGTTGCCGGCCAGAGTGGGGCAATAAACCGTGTGGCCGCTTTTGCGGATGTGATCCGCCACCGGTTCCAGCTCGGCACCGGTGTGCCAAGCGCCGTGAACCAAAACGTAAGTGTCTGCCATGTGCATGTCTCCAGTGCGGTTGATGATCCGCCGGATTCTGCCATTTCAAGGGCCTGCCCGGCGAGACGATCCCAGCAAGGCCGCGCCGATGACCATCGACGCGGCCAATGCGAGGCTCCAGGTCAATGGGCGCCCGGTCACCAGCAACAGCAGCACCGTGGAGGCCAGCGGCGTGAGGTAACTCAACAGGCCGACGTGCCGCGCATCCCCCAGTTTGAGCGCTTTGTCCCAGGCGTAGAAGGCTGCGCCGAGAGGCCCGAGGCCCATCGCCAAAACCAACAGCCAGTCGGTTCCGCTCAAACCGGTGGCCGGCTCCAGCAGGGCATGGCACACCAGCGACAGGGCGCCTGCCACCAGGCCAAAGAGGCCGATGGCGGCAGTTGGGAAGCTTCGTCCCGCCAGGGCGAGGCGCTTGGTTTGCAGGGAGTAGTTGGCCCAAATCCCGGCCGAACCAAGCGCCAGGGCGTAACCCCAGGCGCCGCTGGTTTTGTCAGGCGATGAGGTCACGCTGCCGGGCGGGGCCGCGCTCCAGATCGCCAAGGCGGCGCCGGCGAACCCGATGGCGGCCGCTATTGCATGCACGGCGCGCAGTCTCGTCTGCGGCAGGTACACCGGCGCGAGCAGCACGATCAAAAGTGGCCAGAGGTAATTGACCAGGTTCACCTCGACTGCGCTGGCCAGACGCAAGGCGATGAACAGAAAAAAATGGAAGCCGAACAGGGTCAAAACGCCGAGGCACAACACCGGCAGGCTGACCTGCCATTGACGCCGGTTGCACGCCACGGACGGCCAAGCCAGCAGGCTGCCAGTCATCAGGGCCAGGCCGGTCAACAAAAACGGGGGTAGGTGCTGGAGCGCCAGGCCCAATGCCGCCAAACTGGCCCACAGGGCAATGGCGGCAATGGCGTAAAGACCTCGGCTCAAGCGGGCTGGCGGCCCAGCGGCGGCTGGGCCTCAAGGGCATGGTGCGCCTGGTGCGCTTTCTCGGCCTGCTGGTCGGCGTGGTAACTGCTGCGCACCATGGCGCCCACCGCCGCGTGCCTGAATCCCATTTCGTAAGCCTTGGCCTCGAACCTCTTGAAGGTGTCGGGGTGCACATACCGTTTCACTGTGAGGTGCGCGCTCGATGGCGCGAGATATTGGCCAATGGTCAACATGTCGATGTGGTGGTCGCGCATGTCCTGCATCACCTGCAAGACTTCGTCGTCGGTTTCGCCCAGGCCGACCATGATACCGCTTTTGGTGGGCACGTTCGGGTGCAGGGCTTTGAACTTTTTCAACAGGTTAAGCGAGAACTTGTAGTCGCTGCCGGGGCGGGCCTCTTTGTACAGGCGCGGCGCAGTTTCCAGGTTGTGGTTCATCACGTCGGGTGGCGCGGCGGTCAAAATCTTCAGCGCGCGGTCGTCGCGGCCGCGGAAATCGGGCACCAGAACCTCGATTTGCGTGCCGGGCGACAACTCGCGGATGCGCGTGATGCAATCGACAAAATGCTGGGCGCCGCCATCGCGCAGGTCGTCGCGGTCCACGCTGGTGATTACCACGTATTTCAACTGGAGCGCGGCGATGGTTTTGGCCAGGTTCAGCGGTTCGTCCACGTCCAGCGGGTCCGGGCGGCCATGGCCCACGTCGCAAAACGGACAGCGCCGGGTGCACTTGTCGCCCATGATCATGAAGGTGGCCGTGCCTTTGCCGAAACACTCGCCGATATTCGGGCAACTGGCCTCTTCGCACACGGTGACAAGTTTGTTTTGCCGCAGGATGTCTTTGATCTCGTAAAACCGGGTGGTCGGCGAACCGGCTTTGACGCGGATCCAGTCCGGCTTTTTCAGCACCTCGCCCTGCACCACCTTGACCGGGATGCGCGCGAGTTTGGCGCCCGCTTTTTGTTTGACCGTGGGGTCGTAGGCCGTTGATGGCGCCGTGAATGGCGGTATTGAAAGGGTTGGCGCTTGGCTCATGGCTGTAAATAGGTAACGAGCTTTTGGCTCAAAACGGTGGCGGCTTCTTGCCAGCTCACCTGAACCCCGATTGTAGAAAGATCAACGGTTTGCAGACCGGCGTAACCACAAGGATTGATGCGGGAGAAGGGCTCCAGGTCCATCGCCACGTTCAGCGCCACCCCGTGGTACGCGAAATGGCGGCTCACCTTGATGCCCAAGGCTGCGATTTTCCCGACGCCCAAGGCCGCAAAATTAATTGGGGTCAGATTCCAATTATCACCATGCGGAAATTCGAGCCGGGCGTGGGAAAACGGGTCATCCAGCCGGACATAAATGCCCGGAGCACCCCGCACGCGATGGCCTGTCACACCAAACACGGCCAGCGTCCGGATGACGGCTTCTTCGAGTTTGTAGACGTATTCCTTGACGAAATAACCCGCCGCCTTCAAATCGATCAATGGGTAAGCCACCACCTGCCCGGGGCCGTGGTAAGTGACTTGGCCGCCCCGGTTGGTTTGGACGACCGGAATGTCGCCGGGGTTCAATACATGTTCTGGCTTGCCTGCCAAGCCTTGTGTATAAATAGGTAGATGCTCACATATCCAGAGTTGATTGATCTCGTTTGGCGCCGCATGAAGCGCTCTTTGCGCGGTGAATTCCTGCATCGCCAGGTACGTTGGCGCGTAATCGACACGACCCAAGAAATGCACTTGAAGGCCCGGAGCTTGACCCATCCTACAAAACCACCTTCACCATCGGGTGCGTGGAGAGCGTGCGGTATAACTCGTCGAGCTGCTCGCGGCTGGTGGCGGTAACGGTGATCGTCACACCCAGGTATTTGCCGCCTTTGCTTTCCCGCAGCTCGACGGTAGTTGCATCAAAGGCGGGGTCAAACTGGGCCGCGATTTGGGTGATGGCATGCACCAAGCCGTCGGTCCGAACCCCCATGACCTTGATCGGAAACAAGGACGGGTAATCGATCAAAGATTCGCTATTTGACGACATTTGCCGTAATTTCACGCATTTTGGCAGCTTGATAAGCTGCATAGAGCTTTTTAGAAATTGGCCCGGGCCGGCCAACGTGGGCTGAGGCTCCCACTGGTTTGCCGTCGAGACGCGTGATGGCGATGACTTCTTTGGTGGCGCTGGTCAACAACAACTCATCTGCATTCAAAACTTCTTCGCGTCTGATGCGGCGCAGTTCGAATTCAACGTCTATTTCACGGCAAATTTCGTCAAACAGGCCATAACGGATGCCTTCAAGCACCAAATTGTCTTTAAGCGACCCGAAAACCTTGCCGTTTTTCACCATCCAGACGTTGCTGGCTGCGGCTTCGGTCAGGTAGCCGTTGCGGAACATCAGCGTCTCTGTGGCATCGGCGTCGAAGCTGATTTGCCGGGCAAACACGGCACCCAGCAAGCTGGTGGATTTGATGTGCCCTTTCTCCCAGCGGAAGTCTTCGGCGCTGACACAGGCCACCCCGTTCTCGCGCATGTCAGCGCTGGGCTGCTTGAGCCCATTCGCCATGGCGAACACGGTGGGCGTCAAGTCTGGCGGCATGACGTGGTCGCGCATGGCCACGCCGCGGGTGATCTGGATGTAAATGAGCTGGTCGGGCGCAAGCGGCGTTTCAGGCGCGCCGGTTCCGGTTTGGCCTGCCTTTACGCCTGCGGCCATTGAATCGGCATAGGTGGTGATCAATCGCCTGGCGATGGTCAGCCACTCGCTGTGGGTCAAAGGCGGCTTGATGCGCAGCTCGCCCAAGCTGCGCTCCAGCCGCGCCATGTGGTGCTCAAACCGGAACGGTACGCCGCTATAGACGGGAACTACTTCGTAGACGCCATCGCCAAAGATGAAACCGCGATCCATCACGCTGATTTTGGCGTCGGGCAAGCGGGTGAATTCGCCGTTGAGGTAACACGGCAGAGGGGGCAACACAGTCATGGCGGAATTATCGCCTGCGCCTCTCGAACTGACGGCTTTGGCCAATTTTCAGGAGGCTGAAAGCATCGTCCGAAAGGCCCAACGAACGTTTGGCCGAGGCCAGGTCGATGGGCGGTTGGTCCAAGGCCTCATCGGTGAGGTTGAAGGTGCCCCAATGCACGCCGATGGATCGCGCGGCCCCAAGATCGCGGTGGGTCTGCGCGGCCTCGTGGGGGTTCATGTGTTGCTCGGCCATGAACCAGCGCGGTTCGTATGCACCTACTGGCAACAAGGCCAGGTCGAAAAGTTGGCCTCGGCCTTGGTCTGACGCCAAGGCCGCAAAGTGCCGCCGGGTGTCCGAGAAGTCCTTCGAGTAACCCGAATCGCCACTGAAATACCAATGGAAACCTGCGCCAAACACCGCCCAGCCACCCCACAAGGTTTTGCTTCGGTCGAGCATGGTGCGGGCCGACCAGTGCTGTACGGGTGTGAGATGGAAATTGACGCCGCCGATGGAAGACTTCTCCCACCAGTCCAATTCAATGACACGCTCGATGCCCAAGTTCGCAAACCAGGGTTTGAGCCCAAGAGGAACCAAAAACACGGTCTCACGCCCGGCGTTTTTGGCGCGCTGGTCCAGCTCGAAAACACTTTGCCGGTCCAGGTGGTCGTAGTGGTTGTGGGAAACCACCACCACATCGATATGCGGCAGGTCTTTCATGGCCACACCGGGCGGCTGCTGGCGTTTGGGGCCAATCAGCTGCACCGGGGCTGCGCGTTCGCTGAAGATCGGATCGGTCAAGACATTCAATCCGTCGGCCTGCACCAGTGTGGTGGCGTGGCCAATCCAGGTCACCATGGGTTGCATGGCGGCACCCGCCTTGCCATTGGCCTGGATGCGGGGCAGGTCAGGCGCCTGAACGGGCGTCGGCGTGCGCGGCTCTGGGGGCAGGCCGTCGACAAAAGCGGCATACCGCCAACGCAACAGCTCAGGCAGCGGCTTTTCGACCGCACCGATGTAGTTGTTTTTGTAGCCGTCGGCGGTGTGGTGGCGCTTGGATGGCTGCACATTTGCATTTGTGGGCCCGGACGGTTCACAGCCGGACAACCCAAGCAATACAGCGGCAACTGACAAACACAAGGGGCTGAAAACACGGCACATGACTTGACTTCAGAGGTAGTGGCGGCTGCGCAGATTGTGACGTAGGCTCACAACAGTGAATGACGCGCAAACAGGCGTGGGTAAGCCAGGAAAAAACGGAGGGTTTCTACGTATATAATTGAAGGCTTGGCATAAATACCGCACATGGCACACCGCAGCAGCTTTGATGATGACGAGTTCGAAGCAGCGCAGTACAAGCGGTTGACTGCCAAGGAGGCGCAAACCCTGCGCAAAACCTTTCCGGCTGTTTCGGCCTGGCAGGTGGTGGGGTTTCAGGTTGTGGTCGGCATCGTGGTGGCATTGGCCGCATGGTTGTTGACGCAGCGGCCGGGTGCTGGATGGTCGGCCGCTTATGGCGCTGCAACAGTGGTGGTTCCTGCAATCTTGTTTGCGCGGGGCCTGAAGAAGCAGTTCTCAGGCGCGAACGCGCCAGCCTCTGCCGCGTCGGGAATGGGATTTTTCGTGCTGGAAGCGGTCAAGATCGTCATCACCCTGGTGATGTTTCTGCTGGCTTCGCGCGCGGTGGACAACCTGGAGTGGCTGGCGCTGCTGGCTGGTCTGGTGGTGACTTTGAAGGTGTATTGGCTCGCGCTGTTGGTGCAGCCAAAACCAAAGAATGCAGATTTGGTGTGAACAGTTCAGTGAACGATATATCGATTTAGCGATTTAGCACTTACGTAAAAGATTTCAAAAATGGCCGCAGAAGCATCCGCCCCCACCGCCAGCAGTTACATTGCGCACCACCTGACGCATTGGCAAAACAAAAAGCAGACGGAAATCGTTGATTTCACTGTCTTCAACATTGATTCCCTGTTTTTCTCCATCCTGCTGGGTGTGGTCGGTTGCTTCTTGCTGTACCGCGCAGCCAAAAATGTGACCTCCGGCGTTCCTGGCCGTTTCCAGGCGGCCGTCGAGATGCTCTATGAAATGGTCGATGCGCAGGCCAAATCCATCATCCACAATGCCAACAGCCGCAAGATGATCGCCCCGCTGGCTTTGGTGATCTTTGTCTGGATCATCCTGCTCAACTCCATGGATTTGCTGCCTTTGGATTTTCTGCCGGAAGTCTGGTCCTGGATTTACGGCAAGATGGGTTATGACGCCAGCCACGCTTACCTGCGTGTGGTGCCCACCGCCGACCTGTCGGTCACGATGGGCATGTCGGTTTCGGTTCTTTTGATTTGTCTTTTCTACAACGTCAAGATCAAAGGCGCTGGCGGCTGGGCGCATGAACTCGTCACCGCTCCGTTTGGCACCAGCAAAAATCCGATTTTTGCCCTGCTCCTGGGTATCGTCAATTTCGCCATGCAGATGATTGAATTTGTCGCCAAAACCGTGTCACACGGCATGCGGCTGTTTGGCAACATGTACGCCGGCGAATTGCTCTTTATGCTGATCGCACTGCTCGGCGGCGCCTGGGCGTTTTCGTTC
>JANNEZ010000322.1:0-4229 GCA_031379255.1 Rhodoferax sp.
AGTGGTCAACATCACCGGTGACGGCGCCTGTGGCTTCACCCTCAACGGGCTCGACACGGCGCGCCGTGACAAACTGCCAGTGCTCACCATCATCCACGACAACGCGGCCGGGGGCATCATCCGCGCGGGCCAGAAAAAGCAGCTTGATTTTGAGATGGGCACCGGCCTGGAAGACACCGACTACGCCGCCGTGGCGCGTGGTTTTGGCTGCCATGGCGAAGTGGTCACACGTGCAGAAGATGTGAGCGCGGCGATGCAGCGCGCGTTGGCTTCAAACTTGCCCGCCGTGCTGGACTGCCGCACCCGCTTTGTGCCGCACCCGGCCAGCCCGATGTTTGGCAGCATGAACAAATATGGATTTGAGGCGCTGACGCGGCACAGGGGCTAACCCTTGGTATCAACGGTCGCGATGACAGGCATCAGCACAAACTGTTTTGCGTCGCCACAGTTTTTTTGTATCGTCCGGAGATTGTTTTTCACCGAATCTTCTGGAGACAACCATGACTGCCATCAATCGGCGAAGCGCTGTCAAAGCCGCCTTGGGCGCGACTGGATTGTGGGCGATTGGCGCTGCACCAGCCACAGCGCAAATCGTTGCTCAAACCCTGCCTGAATCTGCCCGGATCGTGGTGGGCTTTCCGCCGGGCGGCGGCGTTGACCTGATCGCGCGTCGGCTGGCTGACCAGCTCACTGGCAAGCTGGCCAGGAGTGTGGTGGTGGACAACCGGCCTGGCGCAGCTGGGCGCATTGCGGTTGACATTGCGCGCCAAAGCCCGACGGACGGCACCACGCTGCTGCTCAACCCGGCAGGCGTGCTGACCATCAATCCCCACACCTACAAAAAATCCAACTATGACCCGTTCAAGGACTTCACGTCCATCAGCCTGGCTGCATTGATTGATTTTGGTTTTGCCGTTGGTCCAGCCGTTCCCCCGGAGGTGAAGAACGTTGCTGACTTTGCGAAATGGGCCAAAGCCAATATCGGCAAGGTGACTTACGGCTCGCCCGCTGCCGGTGCGCCCCCGCATTTTGTGGGCGACGTGCTCAGCCGCTTCTTGGCCCTGGAAATGACCCATGTGCCTTACCGTGGGGGCACTGCGGCGCTGACCGATCTGATTGGCGGCCAGATCAGTGGAGTGGTTTTGACCTTGGGCGACCTGATTCAACCCGCCAAGGCGGGCAGGCTGCGGCTGCTGGCATCAACGGGTCCCGCGCGCTCAAAATTTGCACCCGACGTGCCAACGTTTTCCGAGCAAAACGTGCCGGGTCTGGACATGCGCGACTGGTTTGCCGTCTGCATGGTGGGTACGGCCCCGGCGGATGTGACGGCCCGGGTGGTGCCAATGGTGCGCGCGGCGCTGGCGTCTCCGCAGTACCTGCAGGGGCTGGCCACCATCGGCATTGAGGCGGCCTCGTCAACCCCGCAAGAGGTCGACCGCTTGGTGCGGGTTGACTACGAGCGCTGGGCCGCCATCGTCAAGGCCTCGGGCTTTGTGGCAGACGTATGACGTTGCCAGCGTGCCGCCTACGCCTACACCAGCGCCGGCAACTCGGCCACACAGTCGCCGATGGTTTTGCGCAGCCACTGGTGGGCCGGGTCGTCCTCCAGGTGGTTGGGCCATGCCATGATTTCCACCAGCGGCGGCATCTCGAACGGGGTGGCAACCAGGCGCACCGGCAGGTGCCGCGCAAAATGCTCTGCCTGACGGCGGTGCAGCGTGGCGATACGCTGGGTGCCCATGACCACCAGCGGCAGTATGCTGAAGTTGTCCACGCTCAACTCCACCTGACGCTGCTTTCCGAAACGCGGCAAAAACCATTCCTCAAAAGCCAGGCTGCGTTCGTCGCCAAAATGCACGGCCACGTGGCCCAGTGCCATGTACTGCTCAAACGAGAGGGCGTCCCCCACAACGGAATTTTCAGCACACAACATGCAGACGTGTGTGTCCTCAAACAGCGTGCTTTTGCGGCTCGGAAAATCCGCAATGTAGGGCTCGGGCATCACCAGCAAGTCAATCTTGCCACGCTCAAAAACCTCCAGCCAGTCGGGCATAGGGCGGCGGATGTCCAGCACCACGTGCGGTGCCTGTTGGGCGATGCGCCGCACCACGCCCGTGATCAGCACCGTCGTCAAATAGTCAGACGCACAGATCAGGAACCGGCGCTCGGCCGTTGCAGGGTCAAACCCGGGCTTGAGCGAAATGGCCGAGCGCACGCGCAGCAGGGCGTCGCGCACGGGCTCCACCAGGCTTTGGCCCAGCGGCGTCAGTACCAGCTGTCGGCCGATAGGCACCAGCAGATCATCTCCAAAATAGTCGCGCAGCCGCGCCAGGGCACCGCTGGCTGCGGACTGGCCTATGTGTAGGCGGGCGCTGGCCCGGGTGACGTTGCGCTCCTCCAGAATCGTGTCGAGCACCACCAGCAAGTTGAGATCGAATTTATCCAGGCGCATAAGTTGTGGCGTGATGGCGTAATGGCGTAATGAAAAATCAACAAGAAACAGCATGATAGTTTTATACGGTGCCATGGCATCACGCGCGCACCGCGTCGTGTGGATGCTCAAGGAACTGGCCCTGTCGTTTGAACACGTGCAGACCAATTTTCTGGACGGCAGCACGCGCACACCGGCGTTTCTGGCGGTCAACCCGAATGGCCGCGTGCCGGCCCTGGACGACGGCGGCTTTTTGATGTGCGAATCGATGGCAATCAACCTCTATCTTGCCAAAAAATATGGCAACGGGATTGCGCCTGCCGGTCTTGAGGAAGACGCACTGTGCACGCAGTGGAGTTTTTGGGTGGTGACGGAGGTCGAGAAACCGTTGCTGTTTGCTGCGGCCAACCGGGCGCTGTTCAATGCCGAGTCCCGGGACGAGGAGCAGGCGCAAATGGCCATCGCCAAGCTGGACCGGCCACTGCAGGTGCTTGATGCGCATCTGGCCAGTCGTGCTTCAAGCGGCGCTTTCGTTCTGGGCAACCGCTTTACCGTCGCTGACCTCAACATCGCCACCGTGATGGACCTGGCCCCGCAATGCGGCATTTCGCTTGCCGCGTGGCCGCATGTGAGCGAGTGGCACGCGCGGTGCCTTGCGCGCCCGGCTGCGCAGGACTGGAGATCAGTGCAATTCTCCATAACCAGGCCACCCACGGCGCTGGGGCTCTTGAAAATGTTTGTTTGACAACCGTTTCCTGTATTGACTCAACTGACCACGAAAACCTCATGACCACTATTAACGCGATTGACCCGGCTCTGATTGAGCACATTGCGACCCCGCAACAGCGCCCAAGCGAACCGGCCGTCACCACGCCTGAACAGCCGGGCGGCCTGAAGTTTCCAGACATCCTGATCTACCGGGGCTACTCGGCCCCCGTGCGCATGGAGACCGATGTCTACGACCTTGAAGTCGACGGCGTCATTCCGCCCGAACTCAATGGTGCGTATTACCGCAACAGTGCCGACCCACAGTACCCGCCACTGCTGGGCACAGACCTCTTTCTCAATGGTGACGGTATGGTTCATCGGGTGAGTTTTGAGAACGGCCACGCCGATTTGAAGACCCGCTACGTGCGTACCGAAAAACTCGCCCTGGAGCGCAAGGCCCGCCGGGCATTGTTTGGGGCTTACCGCAATTCGTTCACGGATGATCCCAGTGTGGCGGGAAAAGACAATGCAACGGCCAACACGTCGATGCTGTGGCACCACGGCAAGCTATACGCCATCAAGGAATCGCAGCGGCCCATGGAGCTGGACCCCGACACACTGGAGACACGCGGCCTGTGGGATTTCAAGGGCCAACTCAAAAGCAAAACCTTCACCGCCCATCCCAAGCTGGACCCAGAAACCGGCGAAGCCATCGCGTTTGGCTACAACACAAGCGGAGTTGCCAGCAACAGCGTGGATATCTTCACGATCTCAGCGAAGGGCGACATCACTCGCACAGAGAGCTTTGAGGCGCCGTACCCGTCGATGATTCACGACTTTCACGTGTCGCGGAATTACATCGCCTTCACCATCTGCCCCATGGTGTGTGACTGGGAGCGCGTGAAAAAGGGAAAGCCGTTCTTCCACTGGGATTCCACCAAGAAAACCATGATAGGCATCATTCAGCGCAAGGAAGGTGTGAAGGCTATCCGCTGGTACACCTGCCCCAAGGTCGCCATGCAAACTCACACCTTCAACGCTTGGGAGACAAGTTCTGAAGGCGGCCCGGTATTGAACCTGGACCACTTTG
>JANNEZ010000364.1:0-3384 GCA_031379255.1 Rhodoferax sp.
GCCGCTGGGCGCAGTACGCAACTACTGCCCGACTGCAGCTTGACTCCTTGGCCGTCGAGGGCGTCACTCCTCGCCGGGTGATCGGCAATCGTGGTCTGCGGTAAATGCCTGTCGCATCATTGATGTCCGTTGACCCCGCAGGGTGGCCGCTACTTGTCAGACTTCCCTCCGCTTTGTAGCTGCCCGAACGGCGCGATGCCAGGATTGGCGAAAGGCCCCTGGTAGGGGTCGCGGTGCTCGAATCCCAACGGCAGGCTGTTGGCAACGACTTGGACGCAGTACAGGCCCGCAGAAACGTCGATAGGCACCAAACCGAAGGCGACGTCGATGTCCTCGACGCCAACGCCCAACTGAAGCGCCGCGTCATTCATCGCAGGGTTGCACCCGATGTTGGTGACCGTGACCAACGCCATTGCGGGTCTGAGGTCGCTCACGTTCTCAAAGTCCCAGGGCAGCGGCTGTCGCGACAGGGTCAAGAATGCCAAAGCCGTAGTCGCCGTTCCACCCTTGCGTGCCGCCCGCCGGTCTCGCGTTCGCCCGCAATTGCGCGAACAGATTTAAAGGCGGTGTCGTCGAGGGATTGAGCTGCGTGCGAAGCGCGGCGACGCAGCCCGCGGCCACCGGGCATGCGGCCGATGTTCCCGAGTCGGGTGAGCCGATGCCAAAGGCCTCCGATCCCCTGAAGTGCGTATAGGTCGTGATATCGGGCTTTTGCTGCGGCATGCCACTGATCGAAGGCCCCTGAGACGAGTAACCCACGCGCAAGCTGGCTGTGTCGCACCCGGCGACCGTGAGGACGTCTGCGTGCGCGTTTGCACCCATGATCGTCCCCATGATCCGGCTGTTGCAGCGCATGTCCGCGCACACATCGCCGCAGTTCCCGGCCGCGAACAGGATATCGGCGGAGCGGGCCAGCACGCCGATGATCAAATTGAACGGGTGGTTCGGGTTGTCGCAATACCGACCGGGATGGCCAGTCGGTAGATCCCAACTCGGGTGGTACATGCCCCAGCTGTTATTGACGACAAGGGCCTTGTATTTCGACGCTCCGCCCGGTGCAAACGTGACGGCCCAGTTGGCCATCAGGTGCGAGAACGCAATCAACGCAACGCCAATCGAGCCTGACATCTGGCCACCGCCCGGCGCGCGAACGCCAAGAATCGGGTAATCGAGCAGAGTCGCATTGGGTGCTGCAATCAAGGCGTCGAAGGCGCACATCGTGCCGTGATTCACCGGATATCTGCCTGGCGGCACCAGACCACCCTGGGGTGTCCAGGAATTTTGCGCATCCAGCCGCACGCTAGAGCCGAGTCTTGCCGTGAGGTGCGCGAGATTGATGCCGCTGTCCATGACGGCGATGGCCACGTTCAGCCCGTCGAGATGCTTGGCGGCGAGTGCGCTGACGTTGAGGAGACTCCTGACTGCTTTATCGTCACCCAGCGCCGGGGAATTGCCGCAGGTCGAGGCAGATCCGGCAATCGCCTGTGTGTTCTGGAATGAGGCGATCTGCGGGTCGGCGAAGAGAACTCTTCCATCGGAGGATTCGGGAACATCTTCAGGCCTCTGGGCCTCCACGAATCCTTGCACGACGAAGTGATCGGAGGCATCCGCCTGCATCGATTCCATCGACATTGACGCCAGATCCGCGCCGCCCATCGGCAGGGCGGGCGCCGTCTCGTCGATTTGCATACCGCTCGGAATCCGCGCCGCTCGTAGCGGAATCGTCGGATTTCGGCCTTCTCGGAAGGCCTTGGCCGACTCCACGAGCGGCTCCTGTTTTGGCAGCACCGTCAAGACGCGATATCGCATGGCTTCCTCCAATAAAAGGAATTGTTTCAAGCAGCGAAGCTGGCATTTTTACTCAGAGTCGGGTAGAACGCAATTGGCAGATTTGTTTCGCCAAGACGGCAGTCTGGAATCCATTGACGTTTGGGTAGGAACAGGCGTCTGTGAGGTTAGGATGGGTAAAGTGAAAATAAGTGCACGATGAAACCCCGAAAAGTCCGCCAGTAAAGCAATCCAGCAAGGCAGACCTGCAATGCAGATCATGACAAAACTTATACACATCGCGCCCGTGCCGCTGACTGATTCTGACCAAGACGACGCGCTGTACCGCCGCATCGCCTGGCGCATTGTGCCGGTGCTGTTGTTGGCCTACATCGTCGCCTACATTGACCGCGTCAACGTTGGTTTTGCCAAGCTGCAGATGCAGGACGCGCTGGGATTCAGCGACGCCGCGTTTGGCCTGGGCGCGGGCCTGATGTTTGTTGGTTATTGCCTGTTCGAGGTGCCCAGCAACCTGCTCCTGGCGCGCATTGGCGTGCGCAAGACTTTTCTGCGCATCATGGTGCTGTGGGGTCTGGCCACAGTCGCCATGGTGTTTGTCAAGACGCCGGCGCAGTTCTACGCAGCGCGTTTCATGCTTGGCGTGTTTGAAGCGGGGTTGTTTCCGGGCGTCATCCTGTACTTCACCTATTGGTTTCCGCAACACCGCCGGGGCCGCATCATCGGCGTCTTTATGTCGGGAGCCCTGATTGGCAACGTGCTGGCCGGGCCGCTGTCGGGCGCTGCGATGAAATTCCTGGACGGCGCCGGCGGCCTGGCCGGTTGGCAATGGTTGTACATCACCCAGGGCGCTCCGGCCATCGTTTTGGGCTTTATCGCCTACGTGTGGCTTAGCGACGGACCGAAACAAGCAACTTGGCTTTCCGAGCGCGAAAAAGCCGTGGTTGAAACCCAGGCGGGCAGGGCGCCCGAGGGCCACAAACCGGGCTTGGGACAAGTCTTCGAGGCCTTGCGCGATCGGCAATTTCGCGGCTTCGTGTTGCTCAATTTTTTCATCGTGGGGGCCAGCTACACCATGGTGTTTTGGGTGCCGACGCTGATTAAAAGCTGGGGTGTGGCCGATGTGTTCACGATTGGCCTTTTGTCTGCGCTGCCGAGCCTGGTGGGCGTGGTGGGCGTCATTGCGTTGAGCCGCCACTCCGACCGCAAGCAGGAGCGGCGATGGCACTTTTCCGGCGCCTGTATGGTCGCTGCGGTAGGCCTGTGGTTGACCACCATCACTGAAGGGCAACTTGTGCCGTCACTGGCGGCTCTGTGTTTCGCCACGCTCGGGTTGGCGTCTTGCCTGCCGATCTTGCTGGCCTCGGCCACCGATCAGATGGCGCCGGGCAGCACCACAGTCGGCATCCCCTTGCTGACCAGTCTGGGCATTTTGGGCGGCTTTGCCAGCCCGGCCATCACCGGCCTCATCAACACCCGCACCGGCCATCCGGTTTACAGCATGTACTTGGTGATTGGCCTGTTGTTGGTCTCCGCCGCTCTGATGTTGTTTGTGGTGCCACGCCGCAAAATTTAGACCACCGCCTGCTCCCCCAACCC
>JANNEZ010000377.1:0-3021 GCA_031379255.1 Rhodoferax sp.
TTCATTGATGATGCGGCTGGACACCTTTTTGAGCAGCGCGTAAGGCAGCTCGGCCCAGTCGGCCGTCATGAAGTCGCTGGTCTGCACGGCGCGCAGCGCAACCACGTAGTCGTAGGTGCGGCCGACGCCCATCACGCCCACGCTTGTGACTGGCAGGAAGACAGCAAAGGCCTGGCTGGTGAGTTCGTACCAGGATTTGCCAAAATTCGCACCAGCAGCCTCCTCTTTGAAATTGTGCAGTTCCTCGATGAAGATGGCATCGGCACGGCGCAGCAGGTCGGCGTATTCTTTCTTCACCTCGCCCAGGATACGCACACCCAGGCCAGGGCCGGGAAACGGATGGCGGTAGACCATGGCATGCGGCAAGCCCAGCGCCACGCCCAGCTCGCGCACCTCGTCCTTGAACAAATCGCGCAGCGGCTCCAGCAGCTTCAAACCCAGTTGCTCGGGCAGGCCGCCGACGTTGTGGTGGCTTTTGATCGTGACTGCTTTTTTCGATTTCGCTGCGCCGGATTCGATCACGTCGGGGTAAATGGTGCCCTGGGCCAAAAACGTGGCGCCTTTGACGGCTCGACCCATGCCCTCGCCGTCAATCCCATTTTTGCCTGCGGTTCCCGCCTTGAGCCTGGCCGCTTCGGCCTTGAACACCTCGACAAACTCGCGCCCAATGATCTTGCGTTTGGCTTCCGGGTCGCTCACACCTTTGAGATGGCCGAGGAATTGGTCGGCCGCATCGACGCGAATCACCTTGGCGTGCAGCTTGCCGACGAACATGTCCATCACCATGTCGCCTTCGTTCAGACGCAACAGGCCGTGGTCAACGAACACACAGGTGAGCTGGTCGCCAATCGCGCGGTGGATCAAGGCGGCGGCCACGGACGAATCGACGCCGCCCGAGAGGCCCAGAATCACCTCCTCCGCGCCGACCTGTTGGCGGATGGTTTCAACCGCTTCGGCAATGTGGTCCTTCATCACCCAATCCGGCTCTGCACCGCAGATGCCGAGCACAAAGCGCTCCAATATCGCCTTGCCCTGCGTGGTGTGCGTCACTTCCGGGTGGAACTCCACGGCGTAAAAGCGTCTCGTCTCATCGGCCATTCCTGCTATGGGGCAACTCTCGGTGGAGGCCATCAGCTTGAAGCCCGGCGGCATTTCGACCACGTTGTCACCGTGGCTCATCCAGACGTTCAAGAGGCCGTGGCCCTCGGGCGTGGTCACATCCGCAATGCCGTCGAGCAGCTTGGTGTGGCCGCGCGCGCGCACTTGGGCATGGCCGAACTCGCGCCCGTGGCCGCCTTCGACCTTGCCACCCAGCGCGGCGGCGATGGCATACATGCCAAAACAGATGCCCAACACCGGCACGCCGAGTTCAAACACCGCCTGCGGCGCCCGCAGGGAGTCGTCTTCCCAGAGCGAGGCGTGCGAGCCGGAGAGGATCACGCCCTTCAAACTGCCATCTTTGGCGTACTCCCGCACCCAGTCGTCGCTCATGTCGCAGGGGTGCACTTCGCAATACACATGCGATTCACGCACGCGCCGGGCGATGAGCTGGGTGACCTGGGAGCCGAAGTCGAGGATCAGGATCTTTTGATGCATGAGGGATGGCTTGCTGCGACTATCAAATTGCTATTAAATACATAGCAATAAATCGTTATTTCACGTGACTTGAGTGGCAATTTTGTTTAAAAATTGACTGAAATGGACATTTCAGGCAGATAATTAACATGGGTGTTAATTATTCAGCCCTGTAATTCGGCGCTTCCTTGGTGATCTGCACGTCGTGCACATGGCTCTCGCGGATGCCGGCGGAGGTTATTTCCACCATCTCGGCCTTGTTTTGCATGTCGTCGATCGTCGCGCAGCCGCAATACCCCATGCTGGCACGCACCCCGCCGGCCATCTGGTAGATGATGCCCACGAGTGAGCCTTTGTAGGGCACGCGGCCTTCGATGCCTTCGGGAACCAACTTGTCGGCATTCGGGTTGCCGCTGGTGGCTTCCTGGAAATAGCGGTCGGCGCTGCCCTGCTCCATCGCGCCAATCGAACCCATGCCCCGGTAACTCTTGTAACTGCGGCCCTGAAAAAGGATGACTTCGCCCGGCGCTTCTTCGGTGCCGGCAAACATGCCGCCCATCATCACCGTGCTGGCGCCGGCCGCGATGGCTTTGGCGATGTCGCCGCTGTAACGGATGCCGCCGTCGGCGATCAAGGGCACGCCGGTGCCCAATAGCGCCGTGGCCACGCTGTCAATCGCCATGATTTGCGGCACGCCGACACCGGCGACGATGCGCGTGGTGCAAATGCTGCCCGGGCCAATGCCCACTTTCACCGCATCGGCGCCCGCATCCGCCAGCGCGCGCGCCGCCGCGCCGGTGGCGATGTTGCCGCCAATCACGTCGATCTGCGGGTAATTTTTCTTGACCCAGCGCACCCGCTCGATCACGCCGTGGCTGTGTCCGTGCGCGGTGTCGACCACCAGCGCGTCCACACCCGCCCGCACCAGCGCTTCCACACGCTCTTCGGTGCCCTCGCCGACGCCCACCGCCGCGCCCACGCGCAACTGGCCATGGGCGTCACGCGCGGCATTGGGGAAACTGGTCTGTTTGGTGATGTCTTTGACCGTGATGATGCCCTTGAGCTCAAACGCCGGGTTCACCACCAAGAGCCGCTCGAGCTTGTGTTTGTTCAACAAGGCTTTGGCCTGCGCCGGTGTGGTGCCTTCGCTTTCCTGCACGGTGATGAGCTTCTCGCGCGGCGTCATGATCTGGCTCACGGGCACGTCATACCGCGTTTCAAACCGCAGGTCGCGGCTGGTGACAATGCCCACCACCTTGCCGCCCTCACACACCGGAAAGCCGGAAATGCCCAGTTGGTCTGACAGCGCCAGCACCTGGCGCACCGTGTGGGTGGGCGTGATGACGACTGGGTCGCGCAGCACGCCAGACTCATAGCGTTTGACCTTGGCGACCTGGGCCGCCTGTTCTTTGGCAGTCAGGTTCTTGTGGACGATACCGATGCCGC
>JANNEZ010000382.1:0-2011 GCA_031379255.1 Rhodoferax sp.
CGGCGTGCACGGGCGCAAGCTGCGCCTGTTGGTGGAAGATTCGGCCTATGACCCCAAACGCGCGGTGCTGGCGGCGCAGAAGCTGGTCAACCAGGACAAGATTTTCATCATGGCCGGGCATGTGGGCACGGCCCACAACAACGCCGCCATGCCGGTGCAATTTGAAAAGAACATCATCAACTTTCTGCCGATCAGCCCCTCAACCAGCATGTTTGAGCCGCTGCACAAGCTGAAGTATTCTTTTGCGGTGACCTACGACGACCAAATTCGGGCCAGCTTGCCCAAACTCGTCAAAGAAAAAAGCGCTAAACGGGTTTGCACCCTGTACCAAGATGACGAGTTCGGCCTGGAGGTGCTCAAAGGCGCTGAAACAGCGCTCAAGGGCCTGAATATGGCGCTGATTGAAAAAACCTCGTACAAACGCGGCTCCACCGATTTCTCCACCCAGGTGGCCAAAATGAAAGCGGCCAATTGTGATCTGGTGGTGTTGGCCACCATCGTGCGGGAAACCATTGGCGCCATTGGTGAATCTCGCAAGAGCGGCTTCAGCCCGACCTTCCTGTCGGTCAACACTGCCTACACCGAACTCATTCACAAACTCGGTGGTCCGGCCATGAATGGCCTGTATTCCAGCATGACGGTGCAGCACCCCTACCTGGATGAAACCTCGCAGCCCATCCGTTTTTGGGCCAATAAGTACAAAACCAAGTTCAACGAAGACCCTGGCACCTTGTCGGTTTATGGCTACCAGATCATCGACATGTTTGTGCAAGCCGCGCAAAAAGCCGGCCCTAACCTGACCACCGACAGCCTGATCAAAACGCTGGACAGTTCGCGCTTTGCCGGTGATATTTTTGGCGCGCCTGAAGTTGCTTTCACCTCACAAGTGCGCATTGGCAGCCATGCATCGCGCCTCTCGCAAATACAGGACGGGCGCTGGAAGGTGCTGTCAGACTATGCAAAACCCTGAAGGCGACAAACCTCACAAAAACCCGGTCGCCATTGCCAGAACTATCAAACTCCAAGACCCAACATGAAACCCGGATCACTCACCATCGCCTCTGCGTTGATATTGACTGCCTCGCTCGCGGCCGCCCAGCAGGGTGTCAGCAAAACTGAAATCTTGGTCGGCACCATTCAGGACATGTCCGGCCCACTGGCATCGTTCGGCAAACAGGCCCGTTTCGGCATGCAACTGCGCATCGATGAACTCAACGAGCAGGGGGGCGTGCATGGGCGCAAGATCAAACTGCTGCTTGAGGACTCCGGTTACGACCCCAAAAAAGCGGTTCTCGGCGCGCAGAAACTGGTGAACCAAGACAAGATTTTCATCATGGCGGGTCACGTCGGCACGGCGCAAAACAATGCTGCCATGCCGATCCAGTTTGAAAAAAACGTGATCAACTTTTTACCAATCACGGCCGCACGCGACATGTATGAGCCTTTCCACCGGCTCAAATACTCTTTTGCTGTCACCTATTTCGACCAGATCCGCACTGCCTTGCCGAAACTCGTGAAAGAGAAAAACGCCAAACGCATCTGCGCCATTTACCAAGACGACGACTTTGGCCTGGAGGTTTTTCGCGGCGCCGAGGCGGGCCTGAAAACAGTCGGCATGGAACTCGTGGAGAAAACCTCCTTCAAGCGTGGCGCCACGGATTTTTCCTCGCAGGTTGCCAAAATGAAAGCTTCCAATTGTGAGATTGTCGTGTTGGGCACCATCATCCGCGAGACGATTGGAACCATCGGAGAATCACGAAAGACCGGCTTCAACCCGACCTTCCTGAGCGCCAATGCCGCCTATACCGACCTCATCCCCAAGCTGGGTGGCAAAGCGATGGACGGCGTTTATTCCACGATGACCGTCCAACATCCCTACCTGGATGAAGCCTCACAACCGATTCGGTTCTGGGCCAACAAATACAAAACCAAATTCAATGAAGACCCCGGAACGGTATCCATTTACGGCTACCAGATCATCGACATTTTCATCCGAGCCGCGCAAAAGGTC
>JANNEZ010000454.1:0-5257 GCA_031379255.1 Rhodoferax sp.
TGCGGCATCGACATCGCCACACAACACGACACACCGGCGACGCAGAGCAATATCTGCAATGTGGCGGGCGACATGCCCAGCGGGCGGTCTGACACGGTAGCCGGCAAGGCTGGCGCTGCGCTGGATCCGGCGCCATTGGCGGCGGGAACCTGCCCCGGCGGACGACGGCGCAATACAAGCGCCAATGGCAACATGGCAATCAGGCAAAAAACGCCGATGCCAATGTAGGTCTGGCGCCAGCCGACGGCCTCGACAAAGTGCTGGATGATCGGCGGCCAGACCGCACCGGCCACGTAATTGCCGCTCATGCAGATGGCCAGCGCGATGCCCCGCTTGCGTGTGAACCACAGCGAGGTGTCGGCCACCAGTGGCGAAAATGTGGCTGAGGTTCCCAAGAGGCCAATCACGATGCCCTGGATCAGGCTGAACATCCAAAGGTTGGCGGCGTACCCTGCCGCGATAAAACCCGCGCCCAAACCCGCCGAGCCAATCAGCACCGGCACCATCACACCAAAGCGGTCTGAGAGTTTGCCCATCACAATGCCGCCCAGTCCAAAACCGATCATGGTCAACGTGTAAGGCAAGGACGCATCACCCCGCGCCACGGCGAATTCACTCTGGATGCGTGGCAGGACCACCGTGACGGAATACATGCCAACGCCGCCGATGGTCATGAGCAACAACGACACCATCAGCCGCATCCAGGCATAGGCGCTTTCACCCGCATCGTGGGGATCTGCGTTTTTCAGGCTTCCATCCGGGGCGGTCATGGTTGATTCTGATTTTGGCAGTTCGTTCTGGATGGCTCTTCAGGCTCGCCTCAAGCTTGCCAGACGCCATAGCCGTCGGCCCGCATGGCGATGCCCAGTTCGATTTCCATGGCCTGCGCGGCCTGGTAGGCCATCGGGTTGAAACGCTCGTACAACTGCGGCAACAGGCCCAAGCCGTAGTTCAACACGTAGGTGTTGTGCTGGATGCCGGCTTTGTGTTTGTCAAAACGCACGTCCGGGTCGAGGCCGGTCATGCCCACATAGACAAACGGTTTGCCGAGCTGGTAATCCGGGTTGGCTTTGCGAAAACGCGGTTCGTTCCAGACCTGGTCAGCCAGCTCGACCACATACACATGGTAGTGCTGGCTGCGCGGTCGCCCCGAGCGTGTGGCCAAGGCGCGGCCTCAAGGCTTGGCTGTAGCGGCTTTGCGGTCGGCTGACACCTTTTGCGCTGAGGGGCGCTCGCCCACCAGTTTGAGGTAGTCCTTGTAGTTGACACCACCGGCCAGCAGCAGGTCTTCACCGTAAATCACCTTGGTGGCCATACCCACCAACGGCAGGTTCACATAGGCGGCGCAATCGGCCTGGGTGAAGCTGTCGCCAGCGACAAAGGGAGAAAACTTTGCCAGCCGCTTGAAGGCGGCGATATTTTTCTCAAGCTGTTTGCGAATCGTTGCCTTGGCCTCATCACCCAGCGGCGCGCCGCCAAAGAAGGCTGCCCCATAAAGCTGCCGCGCAGCGATTTCAAGATGCCAGTCGATGAAGGTGTTGAGCTCGCTCACCTTCGCGCGGCCAAAAGCGTCGGCTGGAACCAGTGGCGGGTTGGGGAATGCGGCTTCGAGGTAATCCAGAATCGCCTGACTCTCGCAAATGCCGCCTTTGTCGGTCTTGATAAACGGGATTTTGGCCAACGGCGAGACGCTCAAGACCGCTTCATCGGTGCTTTTGGTCATCACTGTTTCTTCGGTGAATTCGACGCCTTTTTCAAGCAAGGCCATTTTGGCCTTGTTGTAATAGTTGGAAATGGGAAAGCCGCATAGCGTGATCATGTACAAAATCTCCTCAAAAAAGTGGACAGGTGTGGGTTGACAGGAGTTTATGTCCAACCGACAGTTGAGACTGGCACGGGCGGGACTTTGCAGGTTACCTGGACGAAAACGGGTTGACTCTGGCAGCGAAAGCCACGTCGTCGAACGATTTCACACCCGCGCTTTCCTTTTTCCTTGGCATGATGATGACGGTCGCAGCGCTTGCCAAGCGGGTCTGCCGCGCAAAAACCCATCGCCCAACCCAACAAGCGCTAACGGCCATTCAGTGGATAAGCCGGGTCGGTGAAGCCCGGCGTTGACGGGTGGCCCGGTCGCACCAGACCGTCCACCATGGCTTCGTCTTCCTGTGTGACGACATAGTCCAACGCAGGCAAATAGTCTTGCCACTGCTTCAAGGTGCGCGGCCCGGAAATCACCGAGCTGACGCGCGGATTCGCCAACACCCAGGCGGTGGCGAACTGCGCGAGCGTCACTGCGCCAGCGCCGGTTTTACCCGCCAAATAAGCCTGCAATTTCTGCGCGATGACGAGCGATTCTTCCCGAAACTCGGTCTCCGCGATGCGTTTGTTGCCCCTGCCGGCGCGGGAGTCGGCCGCCGGTGGCTGGCCTGGCGCATATTTACCGGTCAGTACACCCCGGGCGATGGGTGAATAAGGCGTCACCCCCAGGCCGTAATGCGCGCAAGCGGGCAACACCTCAACCTCGGGCATGCGGTTAAGCAAGTTGTAATACGGCTGGCACACCACCGGCCCGGACATGTTCATCCGCTTGGCCAGATTCACCACTTCGGCAATGCGCCAGCCACGGAAGTTCGAAACACCCCAGTAACGGATCTTGCCCGACTGGACCATGGAATCAAAGGCCCGAAGCGGCTCCTCCAGGTTCATGCCATTGATGTCCAGATGCATGTAGAGGATGTCGACGTAATCGGTCTGCAGACGCTGCAGGCTGTCGTCAATGGCGCGCATCATCCAGCTGCGGGAAAAGGCGCTTTCATTGACACGGCCGCTCATTTTGTTGCCAAGTTTTGTCGCCAGTATCCAATCCTGGCGCTGGCCCTTGAGTATCTCGCCCAGCATGCTCTCGGCCACGCCACGGCTGTATACATCGGCTGTGTCGATGTAGTTCACTCCATGGCTGTGCGCGTCTGCCACGATGGTGGCGGCTTCCTCCTTGCTTGTCGGGTCGCCAAACATCATGGTGCCCAGGCACAGAGTGGAGACTTGCAGGTTGCTGCGGCCCAGGTGTCGGTAGTGCATGGTGAATATTTGGGTGCAATAGGTGGGTGAATGGCTGGATCAAGCTTCGTTCAACCCTCATTTAACCCTAGAATTCCCGCCCAAGGAGACCCGTCGAATGAATGCCTTGATCCTGTTTGTGGTGATTTACATGGCCATCACCATCGCCATCGGCCTAAGCGCCGCCCGGCGCGTCAAAAACTCCAAAGACTACCTGGTGGCCGGGCGCGGCCTGCCGCTGTACATGAACACCGCCACAGTCTTCGCCACCTGGTTTGGCGCTGAAACCGTGTTGTCTGTATCGGCCACCTTCGCCAAGGACGGCTTGGGCGGCATTGCCGGCGACCCGTTTGGCGCCTCGGCCTGCCTGGTGATTGCCGCTCTTTTTTTTGCGCGGGTTTTTTACCGCATGGATCTGATGACGATAGGCGATTTCTACAAAAAGCGCTACGGCAAGGGTGTGGAGGTGTTGACCTCGGTGGCCATTACCGCGTCCTACCTGGGCTGGACATCCGCGCAGATGACGGCGCTGGGCCTCGTGATCCACGTGCTCTCTGGCGGCCTGCTTGACTTGAACACGGCCATCGTTCTTGGCGCCGCTGTGGTACTCGTGTACACCATTTTTGGCGGCATGTGGTCGGTGGCCCTCACCGATCTCTTTCAGACGGTGGTGATCCTGGTCGGGCTCACACTGGTGGCGGTTCTCGTGGGCGGGCAGGCCGGCGGCATCGACAAAGTTGTCGCGCAGGCGGCGGCCGAAGGCAAGTTCAACTTTTTCCCGGCCAGCGGCGACACCAAAGCCTGGTGGGCCATGGCCGGCGCGTTCTTTACCTTTGCCTTTGGCTCGGTGCCGCAGCAGGACATCTTCCAGCGGATGACCAGCGCGCGCGACGAAAACACCGCCGTTCGCGGCACGCTGCTCGGCGCATTGATTTATTTTCTATTCGCGTTCGTGCCGATCTTCATCGCCTATTCGGCCATCGTCACCAACCCCGAGGTGGCCAAACTCTTCGGTGGGGACGACGCCCGGGAGATCCAGAAAATCCTGCCTGACCTGGTGCTGGGCAAAATGCCTTTGTGGGCGCAGGTGATGTTCTTTGGCGCCCTGCTTTCGGCCATTTTGTCAACCGCCAGCGGCGCGCTGCTGGCCCCCACCGCCACTTTCACGACCAATGTGCTCAAGCCATTTGTGCCGCACATGGGCGATCGCATGTATCTCCTTGTTTTGCGGCTCACACTGGTCACGTTCACACTGGCCGCCTTGCTGTTTGCGCTGAATTCGCGCAGCACCATGTACGAGATGGTGCAAAACGCCTACAAGGTCACTCTGGTGATGGCTTTCGTGCCCTTGGTGGCCGGCGTTTACTGGAAACGCGCCAACACGCAGGGCGCCCTGGCGGCTTCCGCAATGGGCCTCCTGGTATGGCTGGGCGCTGAACACCTGGCCGCTGACGGCATGATTCCGCCGCAGTTGATCGGCTTCGCCGCTTCGGTGGTCTTCATGGTTCTGGGATCGCTGGCGCCCCAAATCATCAAGAACCACGGACACCCGATCCCGCGCAACGCCGCCGGCGCCTGAAAGCGCCCTGGCCGTGCGGTGAAAGCCTCAGCGGCGCACTGGACCGAGGTGTACACCGGCATCAACCTTCAGCAGCTCGCCGGTCACGGTGCGCGCGCCCATCACAAGCCACACGATGGCCTCGGCCACATCTTCAGGTGAGCTGGCGGTTTGCAGCGGCGCCATCTGCTCGCTGGTCGCCTTGATTTTTTCAAATGCCGCCTGCCCCACACCTTCTACAAACCAGCGCGAGGTGATGAGGCCCGGACACACCGCGTTGACGCGGATTTCCGGCGCGAGCTGTTTGGCCAGATGCAATGTGAGGGTGTTCAACGCGCCTTTGGACATGACGTACGGCACCGATGAGCCCACACCTGAAATGCCCGCCATCGACGACACATTCACCACGCTGCCGTGCGCGGCCTTCAGGTGCGCCGCGCAGGCCCGTACCATCTGGAAGGCGCCAACGGTGTTGACGGCGTAGATGCGCTGGAAAACCTCCATGTCCAGCGCTTCCCAGTTGGACACCCCGGCAAAATTGCTGATGCCAGCGTTGTTCACCAGCACGTCGATGCGGCCCCAGCGTTTGAAGGCGGCGGCCGCGAGTTTGACGCAGTCGGCGTCTTGTGCCACATCGGCTTG
>JANNEZ010000429.1:0-3464 GCA_031379255.1 Rhodoferax sp.
ATATATATATATATATATACCGGTGGCTTTGAATCGGTTCTGGCCTGTGATCTGGTGGTCGCCGCGCGCAACGCCCAGTTTGGGCTGCCAGAGGTCAAACGCGGCCTGGGCGCCGCCGCAGGCGGTTTGATGCGCCTGCCCCGGCTGATACCCCAACGCATCGCCATGGAGGCCGCGTTGACGGGCGACATGATTTCAGCCGAGCGGCTTCACCATTTCGGGCTCATCAACACCCTGGTGGAACCGGGGCTGGCGCTGGAGGAAGCCAAAAGCCTGGCCAGGCGGATCATGGCCAACGCGCCGCTGGCGGTCGCTGCGAGCAAGCAGGTGATCGTCGAACAGCGCGACTGGCCCATCAACGAGATGTTCGCCCGCCAGGAGGCCATCACCGGCCATTTGCTCAAGTCTGCTGACGCGCGCGAAGGCGCCACTGCGTTTGCCGAGCGGCGCAAACCGGTCTGGAAGGGTGAATAGTTTCACCCGCGTTTGCGCACGCCGCGCCGTTTATCCCAACCCTGTTTCTGGAGCCCACCCCATGCCCGCACTGGACCCGCAAGTAGCAGCCCTGCTGGAGATGAGCCGAAATGCCGGCGCGCGCCCGTTTGAGGTTTTGACGCCGGCTGAGGCGCGCGCGGCCTACGCCGCTGGCTGGGACGTGATGCAGCCGCCCACAGAAGACGTGGCGTCCGTGCGCGACCTCACCATCACCACCACGCACGGCGAGCTGCCATTGCGCATCTACCGGGGCAAAGGCACCCAGGCCAGCGACAAGTTGCCTTGCATGGTCTTTCTGCATGGTGGTGGATGGGTGGTTGGCAACCTTCAAAGCCACGACCGCCTGTGCCGCGCCCTGGCCAATCGCGCGCGCATGTGTGTGGTCGCAGTGGACTACCGGCTGGCGCCCGAGCACCGCTTTCCAGCGGCGCTGGACGACTCGGCCGCGGCCCTCCAATGGGTCAGCGACAACACCGCTGCCCTGTCAGTCGCCCCTGGCCGTCTGGCCGTTGGGGGCGACAGCGCCGGCGGCAACCTGGCTGCCGTGCTGGCCTTGATGGGGCGCGATGGCACAGCGCCGGCGACGGTCTTTCAGGCCTTGATTTACCCAGTGGTCGACCTGACCGCGGGCAGTGACTCGTACCGCCGGATCACCTCCGGCGTGCCGCTCACCGCCGCCACGATGCATTACTTCATCAACCACTACGCGCCCAACGCGATGGACCGGCTCGACTGGCGCGCATCGCCACTCAAAGCCACGAGCCTCACGGGCGCGCCGCCGGCGCTGGTGGTCACGGTCGCCCACGATCCCCTGTGCGACGAGGGCCGCGCCTATGCAAAGCGGCTGGAAGAAGAAGGGGTTCGCGTCACCGCGCTGCACCTGGGCGACCACATGCACGGGATGGTGATGCACGGGCGGCTGGTCGCGGCCAGCAACCTGGTGGTCGACCACGTGGGCGCTGTGCTTGGGGACGCGATGCGCCGCGGTGCTGCGACGGCCTAGTCCCCGTTCCATTCAGTCCATTGGCAGGCGTTTCTGGAGAGTTCCATGAGTGATTCAAACCCATCAGCTGGCAAAGCCGGCCACGCCGCCACCTTTGACGCGGTGGTGATCGGCGCCGGTTTTGCCGGTCTCTACATGTTGTACAAGCTGCGCCAGCTCGGACTGACTGCACGGGTTTTTGAAACCGGCGACGGGGTCGGTGGCACCTGGTACTGGAACCGCTACCCCGGTGCGCGTTGTGACGTGGAAAGCATGCAGTACTCCTACTCGTTCTCAGAAGAGTTGCAACAAGAGTGGCAGTGGACGGAACGTTACCCCAAGCAGGCCGAAATCTTGCGCTACATCAACCATGTGGCGGACCGCTTTGCCTTGCGCCCAGACATCCAGCTTGAAACGCGGGTCACCGGCGCTGTTTACGACGAAGAGAAAAACACCTGGACGGTCCGCACAGACTGCGGTGACCCGGTGGTGGCGCGTTTCCTGATCAGCGCTGCCGGCTGCCTCTCCGCCGCCCGCGTGCCCGACATGCCGGGTCTGACCGATTTCAAAGGCAAGACTTACCACACCGGCGCCTGGCCGCACGAACCGGTGGACTTCAGCGGCCAGCGTGTTGGTGTGATCGGCACCGGCTCCTCCGGCATTCAGAGCATTCCCGCCATTGCCGCACAGGCGGCGAAGGTGGTGGTGTTCCAGCGCACACCGAATTTCAGCATCCCTGCCTGGAACCGCCCCTTGCCGCAGGACGAGCAGCAGACCTGGAAGGCGGACTACGCCGCCTTGCGCAAAAAGGCCAAGACCACGCGCTCCGGCATCCTGTACGACTACAGCCCCTACGCCAGCGCGGACGTCAGCGCAGCCGAGCGCCAGAAGGAATACGAACGCCGCTGGGCCAAGGGCGGCGCCAACTACACGCACGCCTTCAACGACATCTATTCGAACCAGAAGGCCAACGACGAAGCAGCCGAATTTGTTCGCGCCAAGATCCGCAGCGCCGTCAAAAACCCGGCGGTTGCCGGGATGCTGGCGCCCACCGACCACGCCAATGGCACCAAACGCATCTGCGTGGATACCGACTATTACGAAACCTACAACCAGCCCCATGTCAGCCTGGTGGACCTGAGGGCGACCCCCATCGAAGCGATTGTTCCCAGCGGCATCCGCGCAGGCGCGCAAACCCATGAGCTCGACAGCATTGTTTTCGCCACCGGATACGACGCCGTGACCGGTTCGCTGGACCGCATGGACATCCGCGGCAAGGGCGGTCTGGCGCTCAAGCAGAAGTGGACCGCAGGACCCCGCACCTACCTGGGCCTGATGACCCATGGGTTTCCCAATTTTTTCCTGATTACCGGCCCCGGCAGCCCCTCGGTGTTGACCAATGTGATCATGGCCATTGAGCAACATGTCGAGTGGATCGCCGGCTGTTTGCAGCACATGCAGGCCCACCGCTGGAGCCGAGCCGAGCCGGAACTCAACGCCGAAGACCACTGGGTCGCCCACGTGAACGAAGTGGCATCCAAAACCCTGTTCACCGGCACCAAATCCTGGTACATGGGCGCCAATATCCCCGGCAAGCCGCGCGTCTTTCTTCCCTTTGTCGGCGGGCTGGGGACCTACACCACGATATGTGACGAGGTGGTGGCCGAAGGTTACCGCGGGTTCACCTTCACGGCGGCGCCAGTGAAAACCCTCCAATCGGCCTGAGCAAGCCGATGAGCCGGTTTACCGACCCGTTATTCCTGCTTTCGGGTGGCGCCCGGGGTCTGGGCGCAGGCAGTCAACTGCCTGCTGTCTGACGACAGCAGGTGATGACCAGCTCGGAAGTGGCCATGAACGGTGGCATCAGTTTGTAAGGCAGGAGCGAACCATGGGACGATTCAAAGATCGCGTTTTTCTGATTTCGGGTGGAGCAAGGGGTTTGGGTTCTGCCCAGGCGCAGGCACTTGTGGCCGAGGGGGGCCGCGTG
>JANNEZ010000465.1:0-4904 GCA_031379255.1 Rhodoferax sp.
GCCTGAATTTCATCTGCAGAAAACATGACGGGCTCGTAAAACCATTTGATGCTGTGCCTGATAGCTGCCGATTGCGCCGGTCGCGCTGATTGCCGGTGGAAAGTTGAGGTGAAGCCTCTGGGCACCCCGCTATCTCAACCACCCCAACAACAACTGGTTCACCACCCCCGCCCCCTCAAACTGCACCCAATGCCCAGCCCCCGGCACGATGTGCGTTTCGCAGTCCAACCGCCCATCGCTCAAGGTGCGCGCAGCCAGCTCAGCCACCGCCGTCACATCGTGCTCGCCCCAAGCCAGCAGCAGCGGGCCGGGGTAACGGGCCAGCGCGGCGGGCAAGCCGCCCGCGTGCGAGATGGCCTTGCTGTAGAAGCGGGTTTGCAGGCAGGCCTGGGTGTGGATGCGCACGGCTTCGGCATCGATGTTCTGGGTATTGTGCAGCATGTGCATGGCCAGGTTGTGGCGCATCACCTGTTCCAGCGCCACGGCGTCACCGGCGTCCTTGGCGGCGCGCCATGACACCAGTTCACCGGCCGGCCGGCGCGGGCCGCCGTGGCCACCGGGGCCGAGCAAGGCCATGCGTTCAACCCGCTGGCCGCTGTCGGTCATGGCTGCCGCCAGCGTGGCCGCCGCAAAGCCGCCAAACGAGAAGCCCACCAGGCGAATGGAGGTGGCCGTGCCGACCAATTGATTCAGGGTGGCCAGGATGAGACCGACCATGGACGGCAACGTAGGCTCGGGCGGCGTGTCGGACTCGCCATAACCCGGCATGTCGGGCGCCCACACCGTGAAGCGCTCGGCCAGGGCGTCGATGTTGCGCGCCCAGTGTTGCCAGTTGCCGTGGCCGCCGTGCAGCAGCACCAGGGGCGGGCCATTGCTCTCAGCGCTGGGGAATTCGTGCCAGCAGACGTGGCGGCCTTCGTATTCGGGTTTGTGAAGTTTGCCCTCGGGCTGATTCATACTGGCGTGGAGCATGCCTAAAGGCTATCACGATCTCACTAATGGAACGGGCAGGCGTTCCCACCCAAACTCAATTCCCGTGCGGGCTGGCCTCAAGCTTCCCAATGTCAAACCCCTTCGCCGCCAGCCGACCCAGCAGCGCTTGGTAGACCGCTGGTTCCATCTGCGGGGTTCGCGACAATATCCACAAGAACTCGCGCTGCGGTTCACTCACCGCCACCCACTGGTAGTTGGGGTCCAGGTCTATCACCCAGTAGTTGCCCCACACCCAGGGCAAAAAGGACAACCAGGCTGGCGCAAACCGGACTTCAAGTTTGGGCGATGTGGCCGGGCCAATTTGCCTTGCCGCGCCGGCGGCTTCATTCAACACCCCCTCGCTCATGGTGCAACGGTTGACCACGCGCAGCGTGCCGTCGGCTTGCAGGCTGTAATTGGCCTGGGTGTTGCGCACGCATTTTTTCTGGAAGCGGTTGGGGAACTTCGCCACCTCATACCAAGTGCCCATGTAGCGCGGCACGTCAATGCTTGCAACTGCGCTCAAGGCGGGAACGGGCGTTTGCGCCCAAACACCCACAGAGCCAAGGCAAAGCAGCGCGACGAATACACGGGCGTATCCCAATGCCCGCAAAGAAATCAAAGCTTTCAAACTATCGCCTCTCTCTTTTTTTGACAGCAGCCATTTGCCGCCCGCGCAATACTCGCCGCGTCCACCCCGAAAAACTGCCGCAAGGCGGCGCGTGTGTCGCTGCGGCCAAAACCGTCGGTGCCCAGGGTGGTGAATTCGCGACCTGGTGGCAGCCAGGCGCGCACGCTTTCGGGCACAGCGCGCACGTAGTCGGTGGCGGCGATGATAGGGCCGTGGCTTTGGGCGAGTTGTTGGGCGATGAAGGGCACGCCGTTCGCCACGCTTTCGATCGTTGATTGCGCGCCGTCGCGCGCCAGTTCGCTCCAGCTGGTCACACTGAACACATCGACATCGAAACCGTCTGCCGCCAATAGCTGCGCGGCCTTGATGACTTCAGTGAGGATGGCGCCCGAGCCCATCAAGGTGACATGTTTCGCAGGCTGCGTCTCAACCAACGTGTTTGACCAGCTTCCATATTTATAACAACCCCGAATCACGTCGGCCGCCACACCCTCGGGCAAATTCGGCTGCGCGTAGTTTTCGTTCATCACCGTGACGTAATAAAACACGTCTTGCTGTGCTTCCAGCATTTCCTTCATGCCGTGGTCGATGATGACGGCCAGCTCACCGGCAAAGGCCGGGTCGTAGGCTTTGCAGTTGGGGATGGTCGCGGCGATCAAGTGGCTGGTGCCGTCTTGATGTTGCAGGCCTTCGCCGCCCAGCGTGGTGCGGCCTGAAGTGGCGCCAATCAAAAAGCCGCGCGCGCGCTGGTCGGCGGCGGCCCAGATCTGGTCGCCCACGCGTTGAAAGCCAAACATCGAGTAGTAGATGTAGAAGGGCAACATCGGCAGGCCGTGCACGCTGTAGCTGGTGGCGGCGGCTGTCCAGCTGGCCAGCGCGCCGGCCTCGCTGATGCCTTCTTCGAGAATCTGCCCGTCTTGCGCCTCGCGGTAGGAGAGCACCGAGCCGATGTCTTCCGGCGCGTAACGCTGGCCCACGCTGGAATAAATGCCGACCTGTTTGAACAGGTTGGCCATGCCAAAGGTGCGGGCTTCGTCGGCGACGATGGGCACCAGGCGCTGGCCGAAGTTGATGCCGCCGGGGCCCGCTTCATTCGATTTGAGCAGGCCGCCCAGGAGGCGCACAAAGGCCATTGTGGTGCTCATCTCCTTGCCGTCTGCTTGCAGCGCGAACGTGGCGTAACTCCGCAATGCAGGCACCGGCACGGGCTCAGTCTGCGAATAACGCTTGGGCAAATAACCGCCGAGTTTTTTCCGCTGGCCGTGCAGATAACGCATCTCGGCGCTGTCGTCTGCGGGTTTGAAAAACGCCAGGTTGGTGACCTGTTCGTCGCTCATCGGCAGGTTGAAGCGGTTGCGGAACTCGATGAGTTCGTCATCCGCCAGTTTCTTCTGGCTGTGTGTGGTCATTTTTCCCTGGCCGGCGCTGCCCATGCCGTAGCCCTTTTTGGTGTGGGCGAGGATCACCGTGGGCTGGCCGGTGTGGGCCGCCGCTGCGCCATACGCGGCGTGGATTTTGACAAGGTCATGACCACCGCGTTTGAGCCGGTCAATCTGCTCATCTGTCATGCCTTGCGCCAGGCGCGCGAGTTCCTCGTTTTGGCCAAAGAAGGTGTCGCGGTTGTAGCGTCCGTCTTTGGCGGCAAAGGTCTGCATCTGGCCGTCCACCGTGTTGGCAAAAGCGCGTGTGAGCGCGCCGGTTGTGTCGCGCGCGAAGAGGCCGTCCCAGTCGCTGCCCCACACCAGTTTGATGACGTTCCAGCCTGCGCCGGCAAAGAGTTTCTCCAGCTCGTCGATGATGCGGCCGTTGCCGCGCACCGGGCCGTCCAGCCGCTGCAGGTTGCAGTTGACCACCCACACCAGGTTGTCCAGCCCCTCGCGCGCCGCGAGCGTGAGCGCGCTCATGCTTTCGGGCTCGTCCATTTCGCCATCACCAAACACGCCCCACACTTTGCGCTTGCCGCAATCCTGCAAACGCCGGTGCGTGAGGTAACGCATGAAACGTGCGTGGTAGATCGAGCTGATCGGCCCGATGCCCATGGAGCCGGTCGGGAACTGCCAGAAGTCGGGCATCAAATACGGGTGCGGGTAACTCGACAAGCCCCGTGCGCCTTCACCACGGGTTGCGGCGGGTGCAGTGAGCTCCTGGCGGTAATGCATCAGGTCCTGTTCGTCAAGCCGGCCTTCCAGAAAGGCGCGGGCGTAGACGCCGGGTGAACTGTGCGGCTGCAGAAAGACGAGATCACCGCCGTGCTGGTTGCCAGGCGTTTCGTCTTTGGCATGGAAAAAATGGTTGAAACCCGTCTCAAACAAATCAGCCGCGCTGGCGTAACTCGCAATGTGCCCGCCGAGTTCGCTGGAACCGCCTAAATCAGCCTGGTTGGCACGCACCACCATCGCCAGCGCGTTCCAGCGCATGAGGGAAGCCAGGCGCTCTTCGATGGCCAGGTCGCCGGGGAAGGCGGGCTGCTGGTCCACTGCGATGGTGTTGACGTAAGGCGTATTCAGCTCGGGTTGCCAGCCGGTGCGGTGCTGCCGCGCCAGGCGGGCCAGCTCGTCGAGCATGAAACGCGCGCGGGAGGGGCCTTGGGAGGCGACCAGGGCCTGGAAGGCATCGCGCCACTCGGCGGTCTCTTGCGGATCAGAGTCGGTCAGGTGCAGGTCCGCGTGAATGTCTTGGGGCGACGTGGCTTCTGGGGCAGTGCCCGGCAGGGGTTGAGAGGCAGAGGCATTCATGCCGTCACTGTACAAAAAAAGCTTCAAAATGTGCTGCTGAAAACAGGGACGTTCGCACCTATTGCCAAATAAAATGCTTTCCAAACTGAAATATGAAGCATGAACAACCTCGATGCCACCGATCTGCGGATTCTTGACGAGTTGCAAAAAAACGGCGCCTTGTCCAATGTGGCGCTTGCCAAGCTGGTTTTTTTGAGCCCTTCACCGTGTTTGGCGCGGGTGAAGGCGCTGGAACAAGCCGGCGTGATCGACCGTTATGTGGCCATCGCCAGCGCCGGCAAACTGGGCCTGGGGCTCAACGTATTCATCTCCATCAGCCTCAAGTCCCAAAGCAAGGAGGCGCTGGCCCGCTTTGAGAAACGCGTGGCCGAACACGACGAGGTGATGGAGTGTTATCTGATGACGGGCGACTCCGACTATTTGATCCGCGTCGCCGTGGCGGACATCGGCGCGCTGGAGAAATTCATCCTGGAGCAGTTGAGCCCGATCCCCGGCATCGAGAAGATCCGCTCCAGTTTCGCCCTCAAGCAAGTGCGTTACAAAACGGCGCTGCCGCTGCCCAAGCC
>JANNEZ010000482.1:0-4315 GCA_031379255.1 Rhodoferax sp.
TCGCAGCGCCGAATCAATGAAACTCTGCCCGCCGAAGCCCGGGTTGACACTCATGATGAGCACCAGATCGAGCTCGTCGATGACCCAGTCCAGCACATCCAGCGGCTCGGCCGGGTTGAAGGCCAGGCCCGCCTTGCAGCCGGCCGCGCGGATGTTCTGGATGCTGCGGTGCACGTGGCTGGTGGCGTCAGGATGAAAGCTGATGTAGTCCGCGCCCGCTGCCGCAAACGCGCCGGCCAGCGCATCGACCGGCTGGACCATCAAATGCACGTCGATGGGCACCGCCACGCCAGCGGCGGTTTTGGCGTGTGGTTTCAGCGCGCTGCAGATCATCGGGCCGAAGCTGAGGTTGGGCACGTAGTGGTTGTCCATCACGTCGAAATGGATCCAGTCGGCGCCGGCGGCAATGACGTCTTTGACTTCCTGGCCGAGCCGCGCGAAGTCGGCGGCAAGGATCGACGGGGCGAGAAAAAAAGGCAGTGGCGATGGGTTCATGGGGGCATTTTCGCAGGTCGGCGCGGCAGAAAATTCAGGGGTAGCATTGCGCCATGCCCAAGTACCAATTCAAAGTCGAGGTGCAGCCGCGCTTCCTGATGGAGCAGTCCGCGCCCGAGCAGGGCCTGTTTGTCTTCGCCTACGCCATCAAGATCAGCAACACGGGAACCGTGGCCGCGCAACTCATCTCGCGCACCTGGAACGTCAATGACGCCAGCGGGAACACCGAAAAAGTCAGGGGCCTGGGCGTCGTTGGCCACCAGCCGCTGCTCAAGCCCGGCGAAACATTTGAATACACCAGCGGCACGCGCCTGCGCACACCCACCGGCACCATGCACGGCAGTTATTTCTGTGTCGCCGAAGATGGCGAAAAATTCGATGTGGACATCCCCATGTTTGTGTTGGACGCGCTGAGCGCGGGTGGCGCCCGCACGCTGCATTGACCGCTGCGATGTTGCCGCCGTCCCGACAGGCGCCGGAACCGGCCGGCCTGCTGGGCCTGCTTGATCCACAGGCCGGCCTGATAGAGCGGCACCTCTGGCTGGTGCGCTTGCTGGCCTGGGTGCGGGGCGATGAGACGTCGGCGCCGGCCTCGGCCGCGCGTGTGGCGCAATTCGTCGACGCGGCGCAGGCTGACCCGGCCCTCGCCGGCCGCGTGAGGCTCGCCTGGCAGACCCTGCTGGCAACCATCGACGGCACGACCCTGCTGGCCGACTTCGGTTTTGCCTCGCGCAGCGCCTTTGTCAGCGAATTCGCGGAGCGCCTGCGCCTGAAAATCATGCCTGGCACGCCGGAGACGGTGGACGCCGCCGAACTGTTTTCACTGGCGCTGTCGCAGGGTTTTGACGCGCAATGGCTGGCTGCGCTGGACGACCCGCTGCTGGCTCGCCTGGCGGCGCTGCTGGCATCGCCCCCCGCCCCTGGCCCGACCTTGTGGCAACACACCCTGCTCGAGGCCATCACCTTTTGCACCAGCCAGATCCGCGCATCGGGCTTCGCGCCCGAGCTGCGCCTGCGCATGAGCGTGGCGGCGCGGGAAGCCGAGCCGTTTCACGCGCTGGCCGCTGACTTCGACACGGTGCGCGCCGCCTTCACGGCCAGCCTGCGCGCGGGCGGATCGCGCGATGCCCTGGACGCGCCCATGCAGCAGTTCCGCGAGCGGCTCGAACAGTGCCGCCAAGGCGCCTCCACCGTCTACAGCCACCTCGACGAACACGGCATTTCGGTCAACCTGGTGTTCCGGCTGCGGCAACTGCGCGAGCGTGTGTTGCGCATCCGCGCGCTGCTCGAATGCCTGCAAGGCGCCAACCCGGCGGCCAGCACGGCGCGGCTGCTGGCGCACCTGGCGCTGGTCGGGCGCGAGCGGCGCAGCCTGCGCGCGCTGGTGGCGTCGAACTCCTCGCTGCTGGCCGCCAAAGTGGCCGAACGCAGCTCGGAGACCGGCGAGCAATACATCACCCGCACGCGCAGCCAATACCGCGACATGCTGCGCCGCGCGGCCGGTGGCGGCGCCCTGACGGCCCTCACCACCGGCCTGAAGTTCATGGTGATGGCGATCGGCCTGTCGCAGTTCTGGAACGGTTTTTGGTCGGGCTTCGTTTATGCCGGCAGTTTCATCGCGATCCAGTTGCTGCACTGGACACTGGCCACCAAACAGCCGGCCATGACGGCGCCGGCCATGGCCGCGAAACTCAAGGACCTCAGCGAGCCGCTGGCGATGGAAGGTTTTGTCGATGAGGTGGCCAACCTGGTGCGCTCGCAAGTGGCCGCCGTGTTGGGCAATGTGGGCGTGGTGTTTCCAGTGGTGTTGCTGCTCTCGGGCGCGATCCAGCTGGCGTTTGGCGCGCCCATGATCGGCGCGGCTGAAGCCAAACACGTGTTTGAGTCGCTCACGCTGCTGGGGCCCACGCTGATTTTTGCCGCGTTCACCGGCGTGTTGCTGTTTGCCGCGAGCATCATCGCGGGCTGGGCGGAGAACTGGTTTGTGGTGCAACGGCTGCATTCGGCCATGCGTTACAACCCGCGCATCACCGCGTTTTTGGGCAGCGGGCGGGCGGCGCGATGGGCCCATTTCATGCGCGACAAAATCTCCGGTTTCGCGTCGAACATTTCCCTGGGTTTCATGCTCGGCCTGATCCCGGCCTTTGGCGCCTTTTTCGGCCTCGGTCTGGAAGTGCGCCACGTCACGCTGTCGGCCGGCCAGTTGGCCGCGGCCTGCGCCGCCCTGGGCTGGGAAGTGGTGCGCGAGCCTGCCATGTGGTGGTGTGTGGCGGCTTTGCCGCTGATTGGCGCGGCCAACCTGGGCGTGAGTTTTTACCTGGCGTTCCAGCTGGCCCTGCGCGCCCACAATGTGGGCGGGCTCGACCACGCGCGCATCAGCGCGGCGATCCGGCGGCGCTGGCGCACGGCGCCCCTGAGTTTCTTCCGGCCCCTGAAAGAAAGCCTGGACAATGGCGCAAAAACCAGCTGAGCCGCGCCACCATGGGTGAATTCGACTTGATCGAGCGTTATTTCAAACGGCCTGCCCGCCAGCCGGCCCGTGACAGCCTGGTGCGCCTGGGCATTGGCGACGACTGCGCGCTGTTGCAGCCGCGCCCCGGCACCCAAATCGCCATCTCCACCGACATGCTGGTCGAGGGGCGGCATTTTTTTCCGGGTGTGGACGCGCAAGCCCTGGGCCACAAGGCGCTGGCCGTCAACCTGAGCGATCTGGCCGCCTGTGGGGCGAGCCCGCTGGCCTTCACGCTCGCCCTGGCCTTGCCCGAGGCCAACGAAGCCTGGCTCGCCGCCTTTTCAAACGGGCTTTTTGCGCTGGCCGACCACCACGCTTGTGAACTCGCGGGTGGCGACACCACACGCGGCCCGCTCAACATCTGCATCACCGTTTTTGGCGAAGTGCCGCTGCAAAACGGCGCCTCGACCGCCCTGTTGCGCAGCGGCGCGCGCGCCGGTGACGATGTGTACGTGAGCGGCCATCTGGGCGACGCGCGGCTGGCGCTGGAGCTGTTGCGCGGTCACATTCAGGCGCCTGAAGCGGTGTTGCTGGAGGCGCGCGCGCGCTTGGAGCGCCCCAACCCGCGTGTGGCGCTGGGTCAGGCGTTGCGCGGCATTGCCACAAGCGCCATCGACTTGAGCGACGGCCTTTTGGGCGACCTCGCGCATGTGCTCAAAGCCTCGGGCGTGGGCGCAAGCCTGCATACTGCGGCCGTGCTCTCGCGGCTCGAAGCCGACCCGGCCCGGCTGGCGAATGCGGGCGCAGACCCGGCGCCGCTGTCACCGCAGCAGTTGCTGGCCTTGGTGCTGGCGGGTGGCGACGATTACGAGCTGGCATTCACCGCGCCAGCCGATGCACGCGCCGCCGTGGCAGCGGCCGCTGCATCCGCCCAGACGCCGGTGACGCGCATCGGCAGCATCGACGCGGAACCCGGGCTGCGCCTGCTGGACGCCAGCGGCGCTGCGGTGGACAACCGCTTCGCGTCTTTTGACCATTTTCGTCAATAATTAACACCCATGTTAATTATTGACGAAAATGACTCGTAAAATGTGAAATTTGAAGATTTTTGAGTCATCAAGTCACGTATTATATGGGTTTATTGCTATATAATTAGTAGCTAACACCATGCGCCATGGCCATTGACCTCCCGCCCGTCATCGCATTGCCGGCTTCAGCGCCGGCCCGGCCCACCCTCGCCTTCGTATTCGCCCACCCGGCGCACGCCATTGCCCTGGGCCTGGGCGCGGGCCTCTCCCGCCAGGCGCCCGGCACGGCCGGCACGGTGTGGGCCTGGGCGGCGTTTTTGCTGCTGCAAAGTGTGGACTT
>JANNEZ010000504.1:0-6882 GCA_031379255.1 Rhodoferax sp.
CGAATACCGCTTCTTGCAGCCAGGCGACACCACCAGCCCGACGGCGCTCTCAAAACTCTCGCTGCACCTGGAGCCAGTGCCCAAAAACAACCTGGCCGGCGTGTGGACCCCGAATTTGTTCCAGCCCGACCAAAGCCTCGCCGCGCTGCCCGACGTAACGGCCGAACAGCAAAAACGCATGGAGGGCGCGGGCCTGTTTTCAATCGGCGAATTCCTGCAGGTGGGCACCCGCGCCCGCGCGCAGGCTTACCTCGAAGCGCTGCTGGAAACCGAGCGCAAACGCCTGGCGCTGTGGGCGCAACAGGCGGCGCTGATGGCGCTGCGCGGCGTCAATGGCGGCGGCGCGATGGTGTTGATCGAAGCCGGCTTCGGCAGTTTTGACGCCCTGGCCGACGCCGATGCGGCCGTGTTGGCCAAACGGTACGGCAAGCTGCGCGAAAAGAACCCGCAATGGGCCGCCGGTGAGGTTGACGAAACCCTGGCGGCGCAATGGATACGCGCGGCGCGGCAGTATTTGGGGTTGCCGCCATTGGGTGTGGCGGCGCCGCTTGATCCGCTTGAGCCCAGCTGATCCCGATTGAGCCCGACGGATTGCGTTGGCAGGCTTTGGCACCGGGTTGCGCAAGCGCCGGGAAAACGGCCTGACAAGATCGCTATAATATCAATAGCAATAAATGTCCATTCCACGTGACTTGAGTGCCAATATTTTCATAAAAACTGGAAAATCAAGCTGAAAACACCCAATAATTAACATGGGTGTTAATTATTGGGACAACGGCAGCCATTCAGGCGTGCGACGGTGACTGGGTCAAGGCAGCAGTGCCACAACGATCAGCAGGCCCGCGCCAATGGTCACCAGCCCGAAAAACCGGATCTGCCCGTCACTGAGTTGCTGGATCTGCAGGAACACCTGGCGCCACTTGGCCGGCGAGGCAAAGGGCATCAGGCCTTCAATGACCAGCGCGAGGCCAATGCCAAGGCCCAGAACCTGCCAAAAACTCACGGCTGGCAATTCTCGGCGCAAGGTTTTTGTTTCAGGCCGCAGGCTTATTTTTTGGCCGGCGCGGCGGGCGCTGCGTTGCCCCGGAACGCCTTGAAGAATTCGGACGATGAGGGGTCAACCACCATCACGTCGCCCTTCTTGTTGAAACTGCCCCGGTAGGCGTCCAGGCTGCGGTAAAACTGGGCGAAGCTGGCGTCGCGGCCAAAGGCTTCGGCGTAGGTGCTGGCGGCTTGCGCGTCGCCCTCGCCCTTGATTTTTTGGGCGTCGCGGTAGGCGTTGGCCACCGTCACTTCACGCTGGCGGTCGGCGTCAGCGCGGATTTTTTCACCCTCGGCGGCGCCCGTTGAACGCAACTCGTTGGCGACCCGTTTGCGCTCGGCTTCCATGCGCCGGTAGACCGACTCGGTGATCGCGTCCACGTAATCGGCGCGGGTGATGCGCACGTCAACGATCTCGATGCCCCAGGGTTTGGCGCCCTTCACCTTTTCGGTCACCTCTTTCATCACCGCGTCGCTCACCGCCTGGCGTTTGGTGGAGAGCATTTCCTTGACCGTGTTTTTGTTCACCTCTTCCTGGAAAGCGTTGCGCACCACACGGTTGAGCTGGTTGGCGCCGGCCGCTTCGTCCAGGCCGACGTTGCGGATGTATTCACTGGGCTCCGAGATGCGCCAGCGCACGAACCAGTCGATCACCATACGCTGCTTCTCCGCCGTGAGCATCGGCTCGGTATCGCTGGTCTCCAGCGTCAACAGGCGTTTGTCGATGTACGAGACGTTCTGGAACGGCGGCGGCAGTTTGAAGTTCAGGCCGGGTTCGGTGATGACTTCCTTGATCTGCCCCAGGGCGTACACCACGCCAAACTGGCGCTGGTCAACCACGAACAACATGGAACTGGCCAGGGCCAGCAACACGAGGAAGGATGAAAAAATAAATCCGATTTTGGGCATGGTGCGATCCTGCGGGTTCAGCGTGAACGTGACGATTCACGCGAGCGGGAATCCGGGGTGGGGGGCGCGGGCGTCACGGGCGCTGAAGGCGCCAGCGGGCCGCTGGCGGCCGCTCCGGATTCCGCGGCAGACATTTGCAGCACTTTGTCGAGCGGCAAAAACATCATGTTGGAACCCTGTTTGGAATCAACCATGACCTTGGTGACGCTGCTGTAAATCTGCTGCATGGTCTCCAGGTACATCCGGTCGCGCGTGACCTGCGGCGCTTTCTGGTACTCGGCCAGCACCGACTTGAAACGCTGCGCATCACCCGAAGCCTGGGCCACGATGCGCGCCTTGTAGGCTTCCGATTCCTCCTTGAGCCGCGAGGCCGAACCGACGGCGCGGGGGATCACGTCATTGGCATAGGCCTGGGCTTCGTTTTTCGCCCGTTCGCGCTCCTGGCCGGCCTTGAGCACATCGTCAAACGCCGCCTGCACCTGCTCGGGCGGGCGCACGCCGCCTTGCTGCAGGTTGATGCCAACGACTTCGATGCCGACCTTGTAACGGTCCAGAATGGTTTGCATCAGCGCGCGCACGCGCGGGGCGATCTGGTCGCGCTCTTCGGAGAGCGCCGAATCCATCTTCATTTTGCCGACCACTTCGCGCACCGCCGTTTCAGCGGCCTGCACCACCGCTTCCCCGGGATTTTTGCTTTCGAACAGGAAAGCCCGCGCGTCGCTCAGGCGGTATTGCACGGCGAACTTGATCTCAACGATGTTTTCGTCTTCCGTCAACATGGCCGACTCGCGCAGGCCAGTAGCCTTGATAACGGTGTCGCGCCCCACATCCACCGAACGGATTTGGGTCACGAAGATCAACTCGTGTTTCTGGATCGGGTACGGCAGGCGCCAGTTGAAACCCGCGCCGACCGACGATTTGTATTTGCCAAATTGTGTGATGACAGCCTGCTGGCCCTCTTGCACGATGAAGAAACCGGTGCCCAGCCAGATCAAGATCGCCACAGCCGCGATCAGGCCCACGCCAATGCCGGCGCTTTTCATATCGGGCTGGAAACCGCCGCCACCGCCACCATTGCCATCGCCACCGAGCGGGCCGCCCGGGCGTTGTCCAGGCCGGTTGCCGCCCAGGCCGCCAAACAGGCCACCGAGCTTTTTGTTGAAATCGCGCCAGAGTTCGTCCAGATCGGGCGGGCCCTGGTTGCTGCCGCGCGCCGGGCGGCGGTTATTGTCCGACTGCGGCGCTGAGGGATTGTGCGGCTGGGATGGCTGGTCGCCACCGGGCGTTTTGTCGCCAGAGGGCGCGTCGCCTGAAGGTTTGTCGTCCCCACGGCCCCATTTCTGGTCATTGAGGTTGAACATGCCCCGGATGCGTTGTTGGAGTGTCATCTCGCGTGCGTCTTTTCAGTAACTTCGGAATAGTGCAATTGTGCCCAATCAATGGGCACGGTCGGGGTTGGGAGAAAAATTTTCATCGTTCAAAATGGGTGCATTTTCAGCGTCTGGCTGTGCCACCGCGCCCAATTCGTGTATTTTGGCGGCGATCAGGCCGCGCAGGGCTGGCAGGCCCGCCCCGCTGCGCGCACTGGCGAACACGCGCGGGGTTTGCACACCATCAATTTCAAACATGTCTTCAAGGTGCAGCGGAAAGTTGTCTTTTTCAAGGGCATCGAGTTTGTTGAACACCAGGATTTGCGGAATATCGGCAGCGCCAATCTCGCCCAGCACCCGCTGAACCTGGTCAATCTGTTCCTGAAAATGGGGATTGGCGCAGTCAACCACGTGCATCAGGAGGTCGGCGTCAACCGCCTCCTGCAAGGTGGCTTCAAAGGCGGCGATCAGGCCGTGGGGCAAATCGCGGATGAATCCGACCGTGTCAGACAGCGACACCGATCGCCCGGCTTCGCCCAGGTACAGCTGGCGCGTGGTGGTGTCCAGCGTGGCAAACAGCTGGTCAGCGGCATAGGCCTTGGCTTTCACCAGGGCGTTGAACAGCGTCGATTTGCCGGCGTTGGTGTAGCCCACCAGCGAGATGTTGAAAGCGTCGCGCCGCTCGCGCTGGCGGCGCTGGGTCTGACGCTGCTTTTTGACCTTGACCAGGCGCTCTTTGGTGCGTTTGATGCTCTCGCCGATCATGCGGCGGTCCAGCTCGATCTGCGTCTCGCCCGGGCCGCCGCGCATGCCGATGCCGCCGCTTTGGCGCTCCAGGTGCGACCAGCGGCGCACAAGACGCGTGCTGAGGTACTGCAAGCGTGCGAGTTCCACCTGCAGCTTGCCTTCGTGGCTGCGCGCGCGCTGGCCGAAGATTTCCAGGATCAGCAGCGTGCGGTCGTTGACGGGCAGTTCCATGTGCCGCTCCAGGTTGCGCTGCTGGGCCGGGCTCAGGGACTGGTCAAACAGGATTTCGGTCGCGCCGTGCTGGGTGGCCAGCAGTTTGATCTCGTCGGCCTTGCCGCTGCCAATAAAAAGCGCGGCGTCGGGCGCGCGGCGTTTGCAGGTCACACGCGCCACCGGGCTCAATCCGGCGGTTTGCGCGAGCAGACCCAGTTCTTCGAGCTCACCGTCAAAATTGGGCAGGCCTAAATCAACACCCACCAGAATGGTGGGCGCTATCAAGCTGCGGGTGGCTCGCCGGCCTCAGTGGGTGCGAGGTTCACGGCGCGGCCCGGAACGATGGTGGAAATGGCGTGTTTGTAGACCATTTGCGTCACCGTGTTGCGAAGCAAGACGACGTATTGGTCAAACGATTCAATTTGCCCCTGCAATTTGATGCCGTTCACGAGGTAGATGGAGACCGGGATGTGCTCGCGGCGCAAGGCGTTCAAAAACGGGTCTTGCAGCAACTGGCCTTTGTTATTGTTCACGATATTCTCCGTGTTCAAAGAGTGGTTGAAAGGAGTCTGACGATACCACAGCGAGGTGACGTCAACGCTGCCGCGTTTGCATATCCCCGGTGAAAAGTCAGGGTGATTGGCGTGCCAGGGAAGTTCACGGATGGCAGCGGACGATCAGGCAAGGGCTGGCTCCGCCTTTTGCAGGAAGTTCAAACTGGCGTGTTGTCCGCTCAGGCGTCGTTGTCGGCAAAGGGGTTTTTGCCGGACTTCATCTGGATGCGCAAAGGCGTTCCGGTGAGGTCAAACTCTTTGCGGAAGCGACCCTCCAGAAATCGTTTGTAAGCGTCTGTGACGTGCTCCAGCGAATTGCCGTGCACCACAATGATCGGCGGGTTCATGCCGCCCTGGTGCGCATACCGCAGCTTGGGGCGGTACATGCCGGAGCGTTTGGGGCTCTGGAATTGAACCGCTTCGAGCAACAGGCGTGTCAGCACGGGCGTCGACATTTTGCGGTTGGCGGCCCGGTAAGCCTGGGTAATCGAGGCCCACAGCGGCCCCAAGCCCTGGCGTTTTTGGGCCGAGATCAGGTGCAAGGCGGCAAACTTCAAGAAGGGCAAGCGGGTTTCAATCGAGCGTTTGCACAGTTCGCGCTGGTATTCGTCGACCGCGTCCCACTTGTTGACGGCCACCACCACGGCGCGGCCGCTTTCCAGGACGTACCCGGCGATGTGGGCGTCCTGGTCGGTCACGCCCTGGGTGGCGTCGATCAGCAACAGCACCACACTGGCCGATTCAATCGCCTGCAGGGTTTTGACCACTGAAAATTTTTCAATCGCCTCGAAAACCTTGCCTTTGCGGCGCAGGCCGGCGGTATCAATCAGCTCAAACTTCTGGCCATCGCGCTCAAACGGCACTGAAATGGCGTCCCGGGTGGTGCCGGGCTGGTCAAAGGCCACCAGGCGCTCTTCGCCAAGCCAGGTGTTGATGAGCGTGGATTTGCCGACGTTTGGACGGCCCGCGACAGCGAGTTTGATGACATCGGCTGGTTCGGCTGCAGCTTCTTCTTCGTCGCCCAGATTCATGGGCGCAAGGGCCAGATCAACCAAATCGCGAATGCCCTGGCCGTGCGCGGCCGAAATACCGTGAACGTCGCCCAGCCCCAACTCATAAAACTCGGCCAGCCGGGCGCCATCTTTCATGCCCTCGGACTTGTTGGCGACCAGCACACACGGTTTGCCGAGCCGGCGCAGGTAGTTGGCGATGTCGTGGTCTTGCGCCGAAAGGCCTTCACGCCCGTCCACGACGAAAATCACCACGTCGGCCTCGGCCACCGCCTGGCGCGTTTGTTTGGCCATTTCCTTGTAGATGCCGCCCACTGCGTCAGGCTCAAAGCCGCCGGTATCGACAACGATGAACTCGTGTTTGCCCTGTTTGGCGTTGCCATAGTGGCGGTCGCGCGTCAAACCGGCGAAATCGGCGACGATGGCGTCACGCGACTTGGTCAGGCGGTTGAACAGGGTTGATTTGCCGACGTTCGGACGGCCGACCAGGGCCAGGACGGGTTTCATGGAAAGCGTTTGAAAACCCGGGCTTATTCCGGCCTGAAGCCAAACACGCCACCGCTGCGCGTGACCACCACCAGGGTGTCACCCACCAAAACGGGCGCTGCGGCGATCTCGGTGCCATCGGTGGTGAGCCGGTTCAGGGGTGAACCGTCAGTGCGCGAGAGCAGGTGCACCGTGCCGCCGCTGTCGCCAACAGCAACCGAACGCCCAACCACCAGGGGCGCCGTCAAATTGCGGTATTTCAGGCGCTCTGAGACCCAGGCGCGTTCGCCGTCAAGGCGGCGCCAGGCAATGACCTTGCCATCACTTTCGGTGCCGTAAACCAGTTGATCGTCGCCGTGCAGGCCCTGCGCGCCCACGGCAGGTTTGTTCCAAACCAGTGTGCCACGCTCGGCATTGACGCAGCCCACCATCGCCTGGTAGGCCCTGGCGAAAACGCTGTCGCCCACACGGCTGACCTGGGAGACGATGTCAACGAGCCGCTCAACGTCTTTTGTGCCGCGCGGCACGGCGATGGGCACTTCCCAGCGGCTG
>JANNEZ010000527.1:0-2901 GCA_031379255.1 Rhodoferax sp.
TGATGATTTTTTCCGCACCCGCCTTGACCTGCTCAACCAGCTCGGACAAATTGGCGCGCGCTTGGGTAAGCGGCACCACGTCGCTTGCAGAGAACGCCATAACAACCTCCAAAGACTGAAAAATGTACCTAATACTGTACAGCATACTTTCACTCAACGCGTTTTATCGTACTGCTGGGTCCGCGCACTTCGCCCGTCCATCCAATGAAATCACCCGCAGCCATGGCAACCGGGGGTCAAGCTCATAGTCAGCCACCACCCAAGTGCGTGTGGGGTGATGGCCCATGTCCTGCAGAAACGCGCTGACCACCTTGATCGACCCGGAATCCAGCGCGGCAAAGGGTTGGTCCAGGCAAGTGAGCGTTGCGCCGCAGGCCAGCAAGCCGGCCAAAGCCACCTTGCGTCGGCTGCCGGTGGAGAGCATGAACAGCTTTTTGTCCAGATGCGGCAACAAGCCCAAGGCCTCGACCAAGTCATGGTGCAAAACGGCGTTCCAGCCCGTGCGACGCGCCCGAAGCGCATCCCACACCTGCTGTGGTGTTTCGTCGTCTTGCCCAGGCAATCGCAAATCAAGCCATTGCGCATCCGGATGCGGCGCTTCACCAGGCAGGGCAGGCAGATCGCCGCTGAGCCGGCGCAAAAAACTGGTTTTGCCGGAGCGTTCACCGCCTGTGACGGCGATGAGGCCGGGGGGAAGGTTGGTTGGAAGTGGATGCGGGTGGGAGGAGGTCATGCCACAGCTCGAATACTCGCCAGCATATGGCAATTTATTTCTGGGCTGCTTGGGTTTTGCAATTGCGGAATTGGGCCACAAGCTGTCTGACGTAAACGTTTACTGTCCGACAACAAATCCGATCTCCTTCCAAAGTGCTGGAGTTGGAACGCCTCATTGCTCACCAAAACCTTACAGATCGCGCATCCATTCTTGCGGCAACCCTTTTTGCAAGCTCTTCATAAGCACCCATAACGCGGCAATCTGCGGATGACTGCACGCTTCCAATGTTCTCGCGTACTGGTCAAACTGGCTGAAATAGAGGTCGCTGCGCTTCTTGGCTTCAACCGTGGTGCGTAGCACCGCCTGAGGCGGTACCAGGTGCTCCGACAAATTCCTGATCGACATGCTCATGTGAAGACCGGCAGGATCAAAATCGTGGAACCCCCACACAGGGCAATCCAGTGCATCCATGGTTCTGTTGGTATCACCGAGCCGGTAAATGGTGTCGCCCCTGAATAGTACAAGCGTGGTTCCCACTGATGTGAGCCGATCCATCACCCACTCGTAGCGCTCCAACTGGCGCAATGTCTCAAAGTTCTCGATTACCACAACCAGATCGGGGGTCAGGCGCCCCACCTCTTCAGCTGTGGCCACCTGGTAGCCCGGCTGCGTTACCGGCGTGCGCCCCACAAAAACTCGAAAGGCAACTGCGTTGGCGTGGGGGTCCAAGGTGCCTGACTTTTCCGAGAAGCCGGGGCGCACCGCAGCGCCGGCTCGGTCAGTGGGCTGACTTTTGGCAGTTTGCGGCAGATTCAGGGCACCCAAAAGGCTTTTAGCGCGCGCCAGATCTTCCGGGGTATAGACAAACTTCCGGCCGATCCGGGTGCCAATGTTACGTTCGCGCCGAAACAGTTCCGCACTGGCGCTTGGGGATCTGTCGCCGCTATCAGCCAACAGCCCCTGCAAAAACTTGAGTTCAATGGCGGATATGTGCATGCTTAGCCCCCCCTTACCTGGCATCGGCTGTAAAGGCCATCACATCGTCAAACACTGCGTTGAAGGTGTCTGGTGCCTTTGTGATTTGGAGTTCGGTGCGAATGCCGTGAACAGCAAGTTGGTGCGTCGCATAGAGCAGCCACGATTCCTCGCTCAGGCCAGCGGCCTGTCTGCGCTCCAGTTGCCATTGCGAAATCTCCAGCGGTCGGCGGGTCTCCGAGCATAGAAAGACAATGAGTTCTTCCAGCAGCAAATCTTCTTCTCGCAAGGGCAGATCCACCACTTCGACGGAAGTGCTTTTGACGATCTGCTTTACCTTGGGCTCTTTGGGTGTATTAGCCACTGGTGCAGCCGGTAGGCGTGCCGCAACCAATTGCAGTATCTTCTCCTGACCAATACCGTGGGCGTGAATGTCAGTGCGCGGCCGGATGCGAATGGGTGTTGGAGTCAATAGGATTGGTAAGGGGCTTGCCCCCACCTCAATTTCAAAGCCGTCCAAGGTGGGGTTTCGCACCATCCACAACACCGTATCGTAAAGAACTTTAAGTTCACGATCTACCCGGCGCTTCACAAATAGGCGCTTGCTTATGCTGGCTTGGATGTCGTTGAGCTGGACCCGCCAGTCGGCCATCCGAGCTTTTACCCTGACATTGGCCATTTGGCGCATCTCGTACAGGCCATAGGCCAGCGCTTCGTTATCAACGGTCTCTACGAACTCCTGCAATTGGTTCAATTCATTGATCAGGGTCTTGACGCTATCGGCGTAGAAATGATTTTGGCGCAGCTTGCGCTTCATCGATTCCACGTTGCCGTAGTCTGTGGCAGTTTGGTGATTGAGTAGACGCAGGTTTTGCCCCATGAAATACACAATCTCGTTGAGGGTGTAGCTCAGCGATTCTTCAATCTGCGCTTTGTCGCGCTCGTCACCGCTTTGACGCATATCAACCAGCTCACGCCATTTCGCTCGACCACCGTGGATTTGCTCACTGATGCGAGTGAGGGTCTGCATGGCGCTGTATTGGGCCAAGCGCTCAGACAGGTAACTGCGGATGCGGGGGTTGAGTTGGTAGACGCCCGTTTCTACTGGCATCAAGGCGTTGACCCCAAGCAAAGCGGCGATGCCCTTTTGCATACCATCGTCTGAGTCAGAAACGCTACCAACCAGACTCTGGGAGATTACATCGCCATGG
>JANNEZ010000553.1:0-5411 GCA_031379255.1 Rhodoferax sp.
CAAAACCCGAATCCGGAGACTATTGAATTGGCCCATCTCCCCATTGCCGCCCGTCCCGTCCGGTCGCAATACGAAGACTTCATGCGCCACGTGTACCGCGAGGGCGCGCAGAAATCCGACCGCACCGGCACCGGCACCCGAAGTGTGTTTGGTTACCAAATGCGGTTCGACCTGAACGAGGGGTTTCCACTCGTCACCACCAAAAAGGTTTTCGCCCGCGCCATCATCCAGGAACTGTTGTGGTTCCTCACCGGGTCGTCCAACAACAACTGGCTCAAGGAGCGCGGCGTCACCATTTGGGACGAATGGGCCAGGCCCGACGGCGACCTCGGACCGGTCTACGGCGTGCAATGGCGCAGCTGGCCCACGCCCGATGGCGGCCACATCGACCAGATCAGCGATCTCATCCAAACCCTCAAGACCAACCCCGACTCGCGCCGCATGATCGTCAGCAGCTGGAACGTCGCCGAGTTGCCCAAAATGGCCTTGATGCCCTGCCACGCCTTCTTCCAGTTTTACGTAGCGCCCGCCATACAAGCCGGGGGCAAAGGCCGGCTCAGCTGCCAGTTGTACCAGCGCAGCGCCGACATCTTCCTCGGTGTGCCCTTCAACATCGCCAGTTATGCGCTGTTGACCCACATGCTGGCGCAGCAGTGTGGCCTCGAAGTGGGTGATTTCATCTGGACCGGTGGCGACTGCCACATCTACAGCAACCACCATGAGCAGGTGGAACTGCAGCTGAGCCGCGCGCCCTTTGCCTACCCCACGCTTCACATCAAGCGCCAGCCGGACTCCATTTTTGACTACCAGTTTGACGACTTCGAGATCCAGGATTACCAGTGCCATGGCGCCATCAAGGCGCCGGTCGCGGTTTGAACGACAAGCGCGATGAAGCTGCATCTGATCTGGGCCCAGGCACGCAACGGCGTGATCGGCAAGGGCGGCACCCTGCCTTGGCACCTGCCCGAAGACATGGCGCATTTCAAGGCCAAAACGGCGGGTTGCCCGGTCATCATGGGGCGCAAGACCTGGGACTCGCTGCCGGCCAAATTCAGGCCGTTGCCCGGGCGGCGCAATATCGTGCTGACGCGGTCATCCGGCTGGCATGAAGCCGGCGCCGAGTCTTTTTCAAGCCTGGATGCCGCGTTGCGACAGTGCGCCCAAGTTGACACCGTCTGGGTCATCGGCGGCGCCGAGATTTACCGCCAGGCCCTGCCCCTGGCCGACCTGGCCGAAGTCACTGAAATTGACGCTGATTTTGACGGCAACGCCCACGCGCCGGAATTTGGGCAAACCTGGGTCAAGAGTCCGGGGGAGCCGCAGGCCTCCGTCAACGGATTGACATTTTCTTTCAATACCTATCGCCCGCTGCGCGGGAAAAAACCTTAGCATCCTGCCGATGCATTGATTTTTAGGCGCACAGTGAGCATTTCCACCATCCTCGGGCGAAACTGGATTGCCTTTGCTTTGGGAAGCGCCATGGTTCTGGCCTTAATGCTGCTGAGCGAGAACGCGTATTGGCAGTCGGTCAAAACCCTGAACCGGCTCGGCGAGATGGGCGCGGCGCGCACGAACATCCAGGAGCTGTCGCGCAGCCTGCTGGACGCCGAGAGCGGGCAACGGGGTTACCTCGCAACGGGGCGCAAAGACTACCGCGAACCCTACGACAAGGCCCTGAAAAACATCAACCAGTCCCTGAGTTTCCTCAACCAGTATTACGCAGATGATCCACAGGCCAGCGGGATGCTGGAAAAACTCCGATTGGCCACCGCTGCCAAATTGTCTGAGCTGGCACTCACCATCCAGCTTTTCGACGAGGGCAAGGGCGGCGCCGCGCGTGAAATTCTGTTGACCAACATCGGCAAGGAGCAGATGGAGGCAATCCGCAACCTGGGCGGCGCCTTGCTGGAATACGAAACCGCCAACGTCGCCCGCACCCGGGACGAGATTTACCGCACCTTGTTTTTCGACCGCATCGGCGTGGCAGTGCTGGGCGTGTCCGGTTTGCTGGCGCTTGTCCTGTACCTGCGCCAGACCCGCGCCCTGTGGCGCCAGCAGCAGGAGTTGCAGCGAGTGTTGCAGTCCGAACGTGACCGCCTGGAAATGCAGGTGGTTAAACGCACCGGACAGTTGACCGAGCTGGCCGAACACCTGCAAACCGCCCGCGAGGACGAGCGCCATCGGCTGGCGCGCAACCTGCACGACGATCTGGGCGCCTTGTTGACCTCTGCCAAACTCGATGCCGCCCGCATTCGCTCGCGCCTGCAGGGCTCTGCGCCCCAAGCGCTGGACTTGCTTGAACACCTGACCGAAAACGTCAACAGCGCCATTGCACTGGGCCGGCGCATCATCGAAGACCTTCGCCCCTCGGCACTTGCCAACCTGGGGCTGCAGGCAACCCTTGAAATTCTGGCGCAGGAGTTCACCGAGCAATCCGGCTCGGCGGTGCACTGCGCGATCGAGTCGGTCGACCTGGCGCCCAACACCGAGTTGGTGGTCTACCGCCTGGTGCAGGAGGCCCTGACCAACATCCGCAAATACGCGCAAGCGGCCAATGTCTGGATCAGCCTGCAGCAATCCGGCGACCAGGTGCAGGTCATGGTGCGCGATGATGGTGTCGGCTTTGACACCCAGACCGATCCGCGTTCGGCATTTGGCCTGGTGGGCATGCGTTATCGGGTCGAGGCGGTGCACGGCGCTTTGTCTGTGGTGTCCGCACCGGGCCAGGGCACGCGCATTCAGGCCTCCGTGCCCAAATCGGTCCAGGGCAGCGCCAACGGCAAGGCCGTTTAACACCACCGGCCGGACGCTGGCGCCAGTCAATCCATTAAAGTTAACATGGGTATTAACAATTTGGCAAAATTTAAGTCTTTTGCCAAAAAACAAACAAAATCAGGCTTAAAGTCATGAATAACATCAATACATTGCTATTATTTATATAGCAATCAAGATAAACCCATCAAATAGACCGCATTGTTCGCCAGCGCACATACGGCAAGCGCGAGTGCCACTTACGCTCGGTGTTGCTTTTCAAACCAACACAGGATACAGGCATGAACACCACCAAACTGATCGGCATTCTCCTCGTCGTGGGCGGCCTGTTGGGCCTGCTTTACGGCGGATTCAGCTACACCAAGGAAACCACCGGGCTCAAACTCGGCCCGATTGAACTCAAGGTGCAGGAGAAGGAGCGAATCAATATCCCGCTGATTGTCAGCGCCGCCGGGTTGGCCATTGGTGTATTCCTGCTGGTGACCGGTCGCAAATAAGCCGCAGCCCCAAGTCGTGGAGCCGCCCTCGCGGACACGCTCCACCGCCAACGATCCGCGAACGGTCAACGCGCCGGAATGACCAGAATGGTGTCGCCGGTCACAGCGCCCTTGGCGCCCGTGCTGCCGGTCGCGCCCGTATACCCGGTGGCGCCGGTCGCGCCGGTATCGCCTGTGCTGCCCGTGCGTCCCGTGGCTCCGGTGTAGCCGGTGGCGCCTACGTCACCCGTCGCGCCGGTGCGCCCGGTGTAACCCGTCGCGCCGGTGTCGCCAGTCGCGCCCTGAGGGCCCGCAGGACCCGCCGGCAACGTGAAGCACGCAGTCAAAGCCACAGCCGATGCGCCCGCCAATACCAGTGTTGAAAATTTCATGATGTTTCCTTGATGGATGAATGAAGCCACGTTCCGGCCGAGTCGCAACTGGCGCAATCCCGTTGCGTCAAAGCGGGTGTTGCCAGGTGCGGATCGCCTGCAGACCAGCTTAGGCGCGCCGTCCGCGCAACTCGGTGCGATGGCGCACATTGGCGAAAAAATCTCGCAACGGCCTTGTATGGGTTGTGTGTGCCAGCGCACAGAACAACCACCTGCAATGCCCCACCATGGTCCGGGCAAACACCACGAATGATGGAACATGAAAAATTCAGGCTATGGCACTTACATGCAGGATTACGTCAGCCCGACACGGCACGCCTGCCCCCACTGCGGCACAGCGCTGGTTCGCACGCCGCGACGTCCCATTGACTACCTCATCAGCAGGTTTGTACCGGTTCAACGGTTCCGCTGCGAGCGGTTTTCATGCCAGTGGCAGGGCAATATCCGCATTGACGAGGCGGCCCCGAACGGCCAGTCCCTGCCGACACGCTGAATCCCAAAAAAAAAGGACCGACGGATGTCGGCCCTTTTTACTTGATGGCGATGTGGATCAGGATTTCCCGAACTTCACGCGGGCGTTGGCGACGCAGGAAGATTTGGCATCTCCTGCCAGCGTCTCACACTTCTCGGTGGCAACGTTGTAGTCGGCGTCCACCTTGTCCTGGGCGCCGTCCCTGCGGGTCGCGCTGATTTTGCCGGCCATCCTGGCGTCAACCAGGGCCTTGGTCTCAATGGCACGGGCTTCCTTCACGCAAACTGATTTGGGGTTGCCCGCCAGGTCGTCGCACTTTTCCTTGGAAACCGCATAGGCCGCCTTGGCCCGTGTCTCTCCGACCTTGACCAGATCCGCAGGTTTTTCAGAGTAGCTGTGCTGGAGCTCGGCGCGCGCGACCTTTTCCCGGCTTTTGGCCTCTTCCATACACACGTCCTTGGCGTTGGCCGTGAGGTCCTTGCAGCCCACTTTGGCAGCGGCATAGTCGGCACTGATGCGCGACTTGCCCTGGCTGAAATCGGCCTTGCTGATGGGGGTTGAAAAGGCTGCGGAACATGCCAGCAGCGAGGCCGCCAGGATTGACGCCTTGAGGTTGAAATGGGGGTTCATATAAATCCTTTGGTTTGAAGTAGAAAAAAACAGCTCAGGTACGGGGTTCGCCCTGGCGGTTCACCGTGACAGTTGGGCCGGGTGGCGTGGTCATTTGCAGGCGGTGCTCCACTCCGCGGAAGTTGTAACTCACGTCGTACAGGTCTGCGCGTGCCTGGCCAGGCACGGTGTTGCATCGCTGCACATCCTGGGTCGCCACTTGTTGCTGCGGGCCGTCACGGCCCACCTGCGCGCCAATCGCGCCGCCGGCGATGGCCCCGCCTACGGTGGCCAGCTCATTGCCACGGCCGCTGCCCACCTGGTGGCCCAGAATGCCGCCGATCAAGGCGCCGAAAACCGCGCCTGGCACGTTCGAGCTGCTCTGCTGCTGTTGCGCCACCTGTTCACGGCTGACCCAGCAGCGTTGCTCCGGCGGCCCCACAACCGCCCTCACCGAGGTGACGTCGGCCTCAAACAGACGCTCGTTGTTGCGCCTGCGGCTGTCGTACACCGGCGCAGCAGGTGGCGCGTACCGGTCTTCATTGAAACGCGCGTTGTTGCGCACGGTGCGAATGGAGGAGACCCGGTCGTACAAGAACCAGGACCGCAGGCACGGGTCACACCCCCCCCTCACCAACACCCAATGCCAGACAAAAATCCAAAACACACACAAATAACAGACGTTGATAA
>JANNEZ010000565.1:0-5661 GCA_031379255.1 Rhodoferax sp.
TGACCCACGGGGTGCCCGCATTCAAATGGCGGTCATCTATGGCATGTACGGTGAGCAGTACCACAGTGCGTGCATGGCTGAGCTTCGAGAGCTTGCCGCCTCTAAATACCCGCAACTCACGGCGATTCTGACGCCCTGAAAATGTTTGACAGATTTAAGGCGCAAGCAGCAAATGGCGATGTTGCCTTGGTGCTCCTTTGCGCCACACTGGCATTGCCTTGGTTGAATCCGTTTGCGTTTGGGCCGACGCCCCCCGTCGCTCAATGGCTGATAACCGGAATGTGCGCTGCAGCGTGTTTACTGTTTTTGGCTTGGCGCCCGCGCTCAGATGCTCTGCCTTTCGTGTCGGCGCAATCGTGGCTATTGGCTGGGGTGATTAGTTGTGCACTGGCGCTGCTACAGTTCTTGGGCTTCGCAAATGAGTTGGCGCCCTGGGTCAACCAGACGCAAGTAGGCGAGGCGTTTGCCAACCTGCGTCAGCGCAACCAGTTTGGCAGCTTGGCGAATATCGGTTTCGCGGCGCTCTTGTGGCGTATGGCCAGCCCAACACCCAAGTCCACGACGGATTTGAACGCAGCTTGCGTTGTTCAATGGGCGCCGCTTTGCGCCGCTGTGCTCTTCGGCGCAGGCATCGCGGCGTCGTCGTCCCGCACGGGCTTGGCACAGTTGTTGGCGCTTACCCTCGTCAACTGGTTCTGGGGCGCGGCGCGAACGGCGCCTATGAGGCGCATCCTGATCGGGGTTTGGGCGAGTTATGTAGCCACTGCCCTGCTGTTGCCGGTTCTGGCCGGAATCGGCTTTGGAAATGCTGGCATCTTGTCACGGTTGGACGCCGCTGCTTCGCCGTGCATGAGTCGGCTCACACTTTGGACCAACGTGGTGGACTTGATCGCCCTAAAGCCATTTTGGGGTTGGGGTTGGGGCGAGCTGGACTATGCCCACTTCATTACTTTGTATCCTGGGGGGCCAAGTGAACGCTTTTGCGATATTTTGGACAATGCCCACAATCTTCCCCTGCACCTCGCCGTTGAGTTAGGCCTGCCGATGGCGATTTTGATTTGTGGACTTATCGCCTGGATAGCGGGGCGATTGCGGCCATGGGCCGAAAAGAATGGTGCGCGCCAAATGGCGTGGAGCGTGTTGTTGATTATCGGTTTGCACAGCTTGCTTGAATACCCGTTGTGGTACGGCCCTTTTCAACTTGCGGCAGTGTTGTCGCTTGCCATTTTGTGGATAACAAATGGGCGGCCGTCAAACACGTCAGCCGTTGGGCCGGATCGGCTCTCAAATGCATTCAGGCCTATGCCTCGTACGGCCGCATTTCGCGCTGCGCTGGCTGGCTTCGCCGCTGCGCTGCTGGCTGCGATCACGTACGCATTCTGGGATTACCACCGAGTCAGCCAGATTTATTTGACGTCCTCGGAGCGGTCTGAGAAATATCGCGAGAACACCTTGGAAAAAATTCGTTGGTCTTGGTTATACCAGGGTCAGGTGCAGTTTGCCGAATTGACCGTCACCGCACTGACGCCAGAAAATGCCGCCGCCGTCAACGCGCTGGCCCAATCGGCACTGCATTTTTCACCTGAAGCAAAGGTCGCGGAAAAAATCATTCAAAGTGCCAAAATGCTCGGTCGAGATGAAGAGGCGCAATACTATGAGTTGCGCTACAGGGCGGCGTTTCCGCTTGCCCACCAACGATGGCGGCAGTCAATCTATTAGGGTGACACGACAAATGAGCCCGATTTTCCACCGTGTTTCTCGAGCAGTTTCACGTTGTTGATGATCATGCTGCGGTCAATCGCCTTGCACATGTCGTAAATGGTAAGCAGGGCAACTTGCACTGCCGTAAGGGCTTCCATCTCAACACCAGTGGGCCCCACAGTTTCCACAGTGGCCGAGCAAACTACATAGCTGATCAGTTCGGCGTCTGCCCGATGGATTTCAAAGTCAATCGCTACCCTCGTCAACGCCAATGGATGGCACAAGGGAATCAATTCACTCGTTTTTTTGGCCGCCTGAATACCAGCGATGCGCGCAATCCCTAGAACGTCACCTTTTTTGGCGCTCCCCGTCTCGATAATGGCCATCGTTTCGGGCAACATCTCGATGCGACCGCTGGCAACCGCTACGCGATGTGTGCTTGTCTTGCCTGCGACGTCGACCATATGGGCCTGTCCGTGTGCATCAAAGTGGGTTAATTGAGGAGAATTGCTCATGTGGCGGTATAAATAATATGGAGGCGTCGGCTAGGATCGGAAACGACCTTTACACGCGCTTGACCAATTCGAATTTGAACATCGAACAGACCTACGGATCATACAAACATGAATTTGACCGCTTCTGCATTCTGGGCTGACCGCCTGCGCGCCAGTGCCATCCACTTGGGCCTTAGTCTCTGCATCGCGGTTCTCGCAGCGCTTTTGGTTTTTGGCATCTGGTATCCCTATCCCTATCGAGAAATCTCAGGTGGCCGCGAACTGTTCTTGATTTTGATCACAGTAGACGTGATTTTGGGGCCGCTGATCACCTTGGCTATTTTCAACCGCGCCAAGCCCTGGTCTGAGCTGCGCCGCGACTTGTCGATTGTCGTGATCCTGCAGCTGGCCGCGTTGGGCTATGGAATGTGGACAGTATTTGCGGCCCGTCCGGTTCATCTGGTTTTTGAGTTCTATCGTTTCAACGTCGCGCATGCGATTGATGTGCAGCCTGAACTGCTGGCGCGCACCCCTGCCGGTATTGAAGCTTTGCCGGTCATGGGGCCTACGCTGCTGTCCTTGCGACCCTTCAAGAATGATTCTGAGAAGGCAGACGCCACCATGGCCGCGCTACAGGGGGTTCCACTAGCCGCCCGCCCCGATCTCTGGCAGACTTACGAAAAAGGTGTGCCCGATGTGCTTAAAGAGGCCAAGCCGGTGGCCTTGCTCAAATCAAGGTTTCCCAATCGCGTGGCGGACATCGATAAGGTCTTGGCGCCCTTTGGCGCCGCAGGTCAAAACATGGTGACTGTTCCCATGGTCGGCAGAAAATCATTTTGGACGGTTTTCCTCGACCCGGTTTCTGCAGAGGTGAAGGCGTTCCTTCCTTTGGACTCGTTTTGACCCTCAATCCAACCCCGGCAGATTGCTCCAGATTTGCAATGCGAGCAGCGGCTGCGGCATGTTTGTTGGCTGCGTTGTGTATGGCAACGCCCATCTCACTCGCCCAATCCGCCCGGTCGCAACTGCCCGACCTGGGCGACAACAGCGAACTCACCAGCAGCGCCGAGCGGCGCATGGGCGACCGCATCGCGCGGGAGATTTACCGCGATCCGGACTACATCGACGACCCGGTTCTGCTTGAGTACGTGCAGTCTGTCTGGCAACCACTGCTGGCAGCAGCGCGCCTGCGCGGCGACTTGCCGGCCGAGCTGGACGAGCGATTTGCCTTCGAGGTCATGTTGGGCAAGGACCGCTCGGTCAACGCGTTTGCCTTGCCCGGGGGTTACCTGGGCCTGCATCTGGGCCTGCTGGCGGTGGTGAACAACCGCGACGAACTCGCATCGGTGCTCGCCCACGAACTCAGTCATGTGACACAACGCCACATTTCGCGGCTGATTTCCAAACAGAGCGCGCAAACGCCGTGGGCCATCGGCGCCATGATTCTGGGTGTGCTGGCAGCCTCCAAAAGCGCCGAAGCCGCCAATGCCCTGATTGTGGGCGGCCAGGCGGTGGCGCAGCAGGCCCAGCTCAACTTCTCGCGCGACATGGAACGCGAGGCCGACCGCATCGGTTTTGGCGTGATGGCTCAGGCCGGTTTTGAGCCACGCGGTTTTGTGACGATGTTTGACAAGCTCCAGCAATCGAACCGCCTGAGCGACAGTGGCGCCTTTCCGTATTTGCGCAGCCACCCGCTGACCACCGAGCGGATTGCCGACATGCAAAGCCGTATTCCCCAGTCCGGCTCGGGCACCGCCGCAGGCAATGCTGCCGGCAGGATGGCTCAGAGCATGCTCACTGCGCGGGCGCAGGTTTTGTCCAACTCCGGCGTCGATTCGCTGCGCGCCTGGGCCTCACTGGCCGCGCCGATCCCGCTGCAACCCGGTGCCAACCTGTTGATCGAAGAGCGCAACCGCCAGGCCTCGACGCTGTATGGCGCAGCGCTGGCGGCGTCCCGGCTGCGCGATTTCACCAGCGCGGCTGCGCAACTCGCCAAACTATCCGCGCTTACCCAAGACGACCTGGCCGGTGGCCGTCTCTACCGGCTGCTGGCCGCTGAACTCGCGCTCGCCGCCGGTGATGTGCCACAGGCCAGCACCCATCTGTCCATCCATGACACCCTTTTAAAGACGCTGGCAGCCACCACAACCGACAAAGCGGCAGCTCAGCTGGCCAAACCGGGCCGCCCCGAAGTCATTCTGGGCGCAAGCGTGGCGATTCGAGCTGGCAAAGCCGGCGAAGCCGCCGAGCAACTGCAAGCCTGGGTGGCCAGCCACCCACGCGACGCGCAGGGCTGGCAATTGTTATCCAGCGCCCACGCCGCACTGGGCAGAAACCTGCGGGCGATACGCGCAGATGCCGAAAGCCAGGTGGCGCGGCTGGATTACGCCGCTGCGGCGGACCGCTTCAAGGCAGCGCAGGAATTGGCGCGCGACCTGGCCCGCAAGGGGCAAGCCGATCACTTCGAGGCCTCCATCATCGACAGCCGCTCGCGCCAGGTGGCCTTACTTCTTCGGGAACAGGCGTTCGAGCGCTGACTCGATCACCATGCCGGCCAGCGAGTAGATCAAGGAGCCGATCAGCGCGGCCATAAAACCGTTGACGTGAAATCCGTCCAGCACGCCGGCGGCGGCCCAGAACATGAGCGCGTTGATGACGAACATGAACAGGCCCAGCGTGAGCACCGTCACCGGCAGCGTCAGCACGACCAATATCGGCCGTAAAAAAAGGTTGAACAGCGCAATCACAAATGCAGCGATCAGCGCCGAGGTGAAGCTGGTCACCTGCACGCCGCTGTAAAAATGCGCCACCGCCAGCAGCGCGGCGGCGCTGAGCAGCCATTTGAGGATGAGTTTCATGACCGCAGATTATCACCGCGGCCCAGATTCCTGAGCAGCTTGCAACGGCTCACTGCTCGGGTGGACGGGTTGGTTGTAGGCCGTTGCTTGGCCTTGAATCTGGTTCAATTGAGAGCCGCAATCACGTTATGATGCGCCTCCCTTACAAATCATCCCCGTGGCCGGCATTCACATCACCGATATCGAGTCCGCCATCAACTACTGGCGCGACAAATCGCCTTCACCCGACGGTTATTCACTGGCCCGCGAGACGCGCGCCCTGGCCGAGGTCTACGCCACGATGGTGTTTTTCCATGAAACCGAGGCCGACGAGTTCTCTTTCCCCAAAACCGCCTACGCGGCCTGGCTCGCCTGGTACGAAACCACCCCGGACACGCCGTGCATCGCGATATGTTCGACCAGCCAGGGCGACCCGACCTGCAAGGGTTGTGGCCGCAGTTTCGAAGAGGTTCAGCGCTGGACCGAAATGCGCCCTGCCGAAAAACGCCGGACCTGGCGGCGCATCACGATGCAGGGCACGGCCTGGCGCTTCAACAAATACGCCGAGCGGGCGGCCGAGCGGGTAGCCGCGGCGCGTCTGCAGCAGGGCACGATGGCACCGTGAGGGG